>CAYSKY010000745.1:0-2108 GCA_964431425.1 uncultured Burkholderiales bacterium | reverse complement strand
CGGCCGGCAGCACCGCCTGCAAGCGGGCGCGGGCCTCATCCGGTGCCGTGCCTTCTCGCAAACGCACATCGATGCGCGTGAGCCGGCCCAGCTTGCCGAAGTGCGATTGCACCGCCGCGATGTCCATGACCGCCAGACGCCGGTTCTCCGCTGAACCCGGAATATCCCCCGCAATGCGAAAACCCAGCACCCTGCCCGCCACCGGCACCTCGATCCTGTCACCGATGCGCAAGCCCAGCGCCGTCAACGCAGCCTCGCTGACAAAGATGGCGTCGTCGGCAAAACTCGCGAAGCGGTCCGCGCCTTTTGCCGGTCGCGGAAACAACACCGGCGTCACACCCGCCAGCGAAAACACATCCACGCCCAGCAGTTGCAGTGTCTCCTGACGGCCCGCCATCGGGATCTCGACTTCCACCACCGGGCTTGCGTCCTGCACTTCCGGACGCGCCAGCAATTGCGCGTACACACGCTCGTCAAAACCGCCGCGCGGACCCACCACCAGCAGGTCGGCCTCGCCCACCACCGAGCGCAGCCCGCGACCAAATTCCGCCAGCGCCGATTCGTGCACGGCCTGCACCGCCACTCCCAGCGACACGCCCAGCACAATCGCCGCCACCGAAAACAGTGTGGCCAGGCGACGTCGTGCCAGCGAGCCCAGGAACACCCGCGACAGGTTCACGCCTGCAAGCCTTCGGTGGTAAGGTGCAGCACGCGGTCCGCGGTGGCCGCGGCCTCGGCCGAGTGGGTAACCAGGATACCGATGGCCCCCGCCTCGCGGATGCGCTCGCCCAGCAGGCGCAGCACCCGCGTCGCATTGACCGGATCGAGGTTGCCTGTGGGCTCATCCGCCAGCACCAGCCGCGGGCGGTGCACCAGCGCGCGCGCGATCGCCACCCGCTGCATTTCGCCGCCCGACAATTCACGCGGCCAACTGGCGGCACGATCCCCCAGACCCACGGCCTCCAGCAACTGCTGCGCGGGTGCGGTGGCCGCGGCATCGTCACGCCCGAGCAGCCACAGCGGCAGCGCCACGTTCTGCCGCACGGTCAGGTGCGGCAACACATGAAAAGCCTGGAACACAAAGCCGAGCTTCTCCCGGCGCAGGCGCGTCAGCGCATCGTCGTCCAGGTCGGCGTAGTCGGTGCCGTCGAGGCGCAGGCTGCCGCCGTCCGCATGATCGAGTCCGGCGATGAGATTGAGCAGCGTGGATTTGCCCACGCCGGATTCACCGACGATGGCCACGTATTCGCCCGGGTGCAGCGTGAGGGAAACTTCGCGCAGGACGGTGCGGCCCGCGAATTGCCGCGTGAGTCGATTGATTTCAAGCATGGCGGTACTTTGGCAGATTCTGCCGCGTATCGCGCGTTTCGCATGCTCCGGCCAGCCGGAAGGCGCCGGCGTGTGTGCCGGCATCGCCTATGAAGCGTGATGGTGATCAAGCCATTTGTGCAGCATGGCGTACAAATCGTCCGGCAAAAAAGGTTTCGACAGGAAATCCGACATGCCGGCTTCAAAACAGTGCTGCCGGTCTTCCGTGAAAGCATTTGCGGTGAGTGCCACTATAGGCACCGCCGCCCCGCGCGGGGTGGCGCGAATCCGCCGGGCCGCTTCCACGCCGCCCATGAGCGGCATCTGCATGTCCATGAAGACAAGATCAAAGTCAGTCTGCGCAGCAAGCTCCACCGCCGCCAGCCCGTTCTCGGCCATGTCGATCCGCAGGCCGGAATTTGCCAGCAAGGCCTCCATGACCTCCCGGTTCATGGCATCGTCCTCCACCACAAGGACGCGCCGCTGACGGATATCGACTGGTTCGCCTGCTGTGCTGCGGCCCACGCGCACCGCCTCGCCGGGCACCAAGGCCAGCGCTGTTTTGGAGGCCTCGCCCTTGCGCAGCCTCGCCGTGAACCAGAAGGTGCTGCCCTTGCCCACCTCGCTGGTCACGCCAGCCTGTCCACCCATGCATTCGGCGATTAGCCGGGCGATGACCAGGCCGAGGCCGCTGCCGCCAAACCGGCGGGTGGTGGAGTTGTCGGCTTGCTCGAAGCGGTTGAACAACCGGCCGATGGCTTCCTTGTCGATGCCCGGACCGGTATCGCTGACTTCGAAGC
>CAYSKY010000744.1:0-2114 GCA_964431425.1 uncultured Burkholderiales bacterium | reverse complement strand
GGCCGAGGCGGCCTCGATGGCCGAGGCGCCCAGCTGAATCATGCCCGCGCGGTCGTGCTCCAGCACCGGATCAAAGCGCGAGTGGTAGAGGCCGACCAGTTCGCCTGTGATGCCGGCATGAACGGCGAGTGTGTTTTCAATGTACTGCTGGCTGAAGGTAAAGCCGGTCTGCTTGAGGTACTTGGCATAGGCGCGCAGCATCACCACTTCCGCACTGGCCAGGCCGGCAGCCAGCGTCAGCCGGTTGAAGCCGTCGTTTTCCACCTCGCGCGCCCAGATGCGGCCGAACGCCTCCTCGAATTTGGACTTGATGTCTTCGAGCCGGAAGGCGGCATGCATCGGCGACAGCGAAAAATCGTGGATGTACACCGAGGGCAGTTCATTGCGGCCGATGACGTAGGAGCGCTCGCCTTCCACGCGTACGCCCATGTTTTCAAGCATCGGCAGGCTGTTGGAAAGCGCGACGGCCTTGCCGATGTGGTACATCCGGAAGCGCAGCGCACGCGGCGCATTCGGGTCGGCGGGGCGGTAAAGCGACATCGCAATGGGTTGCGCCGCGCTGATTGATTTGAGGGCCATGAAATCGGCCACCGCCTGGGCGGGACCGGTGTCCTCGGTATAGGCCACGGGGAAGGGGCGGACAAACTCGCGGCGTGCGGCGTTGACGGCGTCGTCATCGGCCACCTTGACCAGATGTTCGAACACGCCGTCCTCCCAGCGGCGCACGGCGGCGGCCACCTCGGCCTCAAGTGCCTTCATGTCAGTGCGCAGGTCGCCGGTCGGCGAGGTGCGGACCAGCATGTGGATGCGCGCCAGCAACGATTCCGACAATTGCACATTGAACTCGGTACTGGTGCCCTTGAAGGCGCGCTTGAGGATTTCCTGCAGTTTCAGTCGGGTTTCGGTGTTGTAGTTCTCGCGCGGCAGGTAAATGAGGCACGAGTAGAAGCGCGCGTAAATGTCGCGGCGCACAAACAGTTTGGTGCGCGCCCGCGCGCCCAATCGCAGCACGCCCAGAACGGTGTCAAACAACTCGTCCTCGCTGATCTGGAACAGTTCATCGCGGGGATAGGTGTCGAGGATCGAATAGAGATTCTTGCCGGCGTGACTGGAGTGGGGAAAGCCGGCGCGGTCCATCACACGCGCAACCTTGCGGCGCAGCAGCGGGATGCTGGCCGGGTCGGCATGATAGGTCGCCGAGGTATAGAGGCCGATAAAGCGGCGTTCACCGATCACGTTGCCGTTGTTGTCGAAGCGCTTGACGCCGATGTAGTCGAGGTAGCCGGCGCGATGCACCGTGGCGCGCGAATTGGCCTTGGTCAGCACCAGCAGGTCGGGCTTGCGGGCCAGCGCTCGCAATTCGGGCGGCAGTTCACCGAAGCTTTGCGATACGCCGCCCAGGCGCGGTTCGCGCAACAGGCCGAGGCCGGAGTTGGGCACGATGCGCAGTTCGTCCGTGCCGTTGGCGCCGGCCAGGTCGTATTCGCGGTAGCCGAGGAACGTGAAATGGTGGTCGGCCGTCCAGTTCAGGAAAGCGCGCGCCTCGTCGAGCTCCTCCAGGGGCACTACTTTAGCCGCCCCACCCATCGAGGAAATGGTCTCGGTGACCTTCGCAATCATCTTCGGCCAGTCGTCGACGGCGGCGCGCACGTCGGCGAGCACCGCCACCAGACCGTCGCCCAGTGCCTTGATGCGCGCCGGATCGGTGATGCGTTCCACCTCAACGTGTATCCATGACTCCAGCCGGTCCCCATCCCGGGCCTCATGCAACTCGGTCAGCACGCCGTGCTGGTCGCGGGCAGCCTTGAACAACGGGTGGATGATCTGCTGCGTGGCGATGCCCTGGCGGTTGATTTCCATGGCGATGGAATCGACCAGGAAGGGCATGTCGTCGTTGACGAACTCGATGACCGTGCAGGGACCTTCCCAGCGGTGCTCCGCGAGCTTGGGATTAAAAATGCGCATCTTGGGCGCGCCAGACTGAAATTCCTGTCCGAACGCGAGTTGGGAGGCGACCAGCGCCGACCAGGAGGCGGCATCACGGGCGATGAACTCGTCCGTGTCGATTTCGTTGCAATAGCGTGCGGCAAACGCCTGGGCCAGTTCCTTTTGGG
>CAYSKY010000743.1:0-2124 GCA_964431425.1 uncultured Burkholderiales bacterium | reverse complement strand
AGCACACGTGCGGCGGAATAGTCGGCAGGTTCGAAGTGGCGATAGACGATGCTCATAAAAGATGTTGTCAGGCACTGGCCGTCGGCGCCGCGCCTTGCGTTGCTTTGCGGCGGCTGGTCACCACGATGGTCTCGGCGATGCGGTCGTGCACGGTCTGATGGTTGGGATGTTTGAAATATTGCAGGAATCCGAAGCCCGCTTCCAGTGACGACGCGGTATAGCCCAGCGCGCGCTCGACGCAGTGCCATAACGTGAGGTGCGGATGCACGATGGACATCACGCGGATGCCCATGAGCCGTTTGCCGGGCGTGGCGCCCTTGCCCAGCCAGGTACACAAACCAAAGTACAGGATCGTAACCAGAAACCCGACCGCGCCGCCAAACTCCAGCGAGATCGAAATCGTTTTGCCTGCCGACAGGTCCGTTGCACGCGGCAGTTGCTTCAGCAGACCCAGTAGCGCGGCGATCAGCATTCCATCAATGATGAAGGCCACGGCCCGCGCCTTGAAGGAAGCCAGCGGCGCCCCTTGCAGCCGCGCCTGCCATTCGACGTTCTGGGTGCGAAAGCGTGAGCCGACGTGCGCGCTCATGGCGCACCACCGGCAGTTGTCGGACGTTTAATCGGCATCGTTACCCCCACGTTTCAGCGGATGCCGCTTCCAGAGGCGCTCGACGATGACTCGCAAGCGCCAGGGCGCGGCCATCCAGGAATTTAACGCCATGATGAACCTGATTGGGAAATCCCATTCAAGCGCCGGGCGGCCAGACGCCCTTCAACGGATTCAAAGGCGCACTGATGGCATCAGGCGGTCATGCCGGAGAGTGCCCGCACCGGTGACGGACGATAGGTGCCGTCCTTTTCATGCAGGCCAACGCAGCGTGCCGCAACATCGATCTTGAGGATTGTTCCTGCATGGCGATCGCGGCCGACCCCGCCATCACCTTCACCGCCTTTCACACCGCCAAAGTCTTCACAAAAATTCAGCGGGCGGAATCGCCGGCAGCCGGCGACCAGGTGGCGATCTTCTGGTACAGCAGCGCGGGATCGATCGGTTTGGCGATAAAGTCGTTCATACCTGCCGCAAAGCAGCGTTCGCGATCTTCGACAAACGCATTGCCGGTAATGGCGATGATCGGCGTCGCCACAAATCCCGGAATGCCGCGCATCTCGCGCGCGGCGGTCAGTCCGTCCTTGACCGGCATCTGCATATCCATCAGCACCAGGTCGTATTGTCCCTGCCGCGCTTCGCGCACGCCGTCCTCGCCGTTGTCGGCCGAGCGCACGCGGTGGCCTTCAGCCGCAAGCAGCGCCATGGCGACTTCCCGGTTGATGGGATCGTCCTCGACCAGAAGGATGCGCAGACCGCGAGCCTTGGACTTCGGCGTGTGCGGCAGCGCTACTTCGCGCACATGCGGCGGCAGTGCCGCGCGCTCCACACGATCAAGCGGCAGGGTCACCCAGAACGTGCTGCCCGTGCCGCGCTCGCTGCGAACCCCGATGGTTCCCCCCATCAATTCGACCAGGCGCCGGCTGATGGCCAATCCGAGCCCGCTGCCGCCATATTTGCGCGTGGTCGACGAATCGGCCTGCTGGAACGGCTGGAACAGACGCTCGCACTCCTCGCCGCTCATGCCGATGCCGGTGTCACGAAACTCGCAGTGGATGGCGACCTTGCCGTCGGCATCGACCACCTCGGAGGCGGTCACGGAGACACTGCCGGCAGCGGTGAACTTGACGGCATTGTTCGCCAGATTGATGAATATCTGCCGCAGCCGGAGCGGGTCACCTTCCACCCACTCGGGCAGGTGCGGATCGACCAGGCACTCAATGGCCAGGCCCTTGCTGCGGGCGCGGCCTGCCGCAATTTCAAATGCCTCATGGATGATGGTGCGCAGGTCAAACGGCACCTTTTCAATCTGCATCTTGCCGGCTTCAATTTTCGACAGGTCGAGGATGTCGTTGACGAGGTAGTTCAGGTGGTTCGACGCTGCGGCAATCTTCTCCAGCCGCCCTTTTTCAGCAGCGGGTAGATCGGAATGCAGCAACAGGTAGGTCATCCCGGTGATCGCATTCAGCGGTGTGCGGATTTCGTGGCTCATGTTCGCCAGGAACGCCGTCTTGGCG
>CAYSKY010000742.1:0-2131 GCA_964431425.1 uncultured Burkholderiales bacterium | reverse complement strand
GTTGAAATACGCTACCCTGAACCCACGTCCAGCCTCACGCCGGCACACCCGCCCCAATTGCCATAACCGAAGCCCTCGATCGCCCCCATGCCCACCTTGCCCCACGCCGTCTCCGGCGAACGCTTCACCTTCGAAAGCCCCGCCGGCCACATCAGCGCCTATGTTGCAGGGAAGGGCGCACCACTGCTGCTCATCCACAGCGTGAACGCCGCCGCCTCCGCCGCCGAAGTGCGCCCCCTGCACGAGCGCTACGCCGCCACCCGCACCGTGTTCTCCATCGACCTGCCGGGCTATGGCTTCTCCGACCGCAGCGACCGCGCTTACACCCCGCGCCTGATGACCGACGCGCTGCACGCCATGGTCACCGAGATCCACAAACGCTGCGGCCCCGCACCCATCGATGCGCTGGCCACCTCGCTCGCCTGCGAGTTCCTGGCGCGCGCGGCGGTGGAGGCACCGCAACACTTCCGCACGCTCTCGCTGGTGAGCCCCACCGGCTTTCGCGGCGGGCAGGATCGCCGCAAACCCGCCGGCAGCACACTCGCCATGCCGTGGTTTTTGAACACCCTGCGCGGCCCCGGCCCGCTGCAGTGGGGCGGCGCGGTGTTCCGCGGCCTCACGCGCCCGGGCGTGATCCGCTACTTTCTGGAACGCACCTGGGGCGGCAAGTACATCGACGAAACCCTGTGGGCCTACGACGTCATCACCACCCGCCAGCCCGGTGCGGAATACGCACCGCTGCATTTCCTGGGTGGCTACATGTTCAGCGCCGACATCCATAACGTTTACGAAGCGATCAAGCAGCCGGTATGGATGTCCCACGGCGTACGCGGCGACTTCACCGACTACCGCGCCAAAACGCTGGTCGAATCCCGCCCCAACTGGACCATCAGCGTGTTCCAGACGGGAGCGATGCCGTACTTCGAGGTGGAGGAGCCGTTTTGCCGGGCGTTTGATTTGTTCCTAGAGCAGGGGAAGGGGTAGGGCGCAGCGCGCCGCAACTGGCATTGCCCCCCACTTTTTCTCAAAGTGGGAAAGACACGGGCGCGGCCCCTCCAATTGTGCCGACTCCAATCGCTAGGGATGCCACTCCCACGAACCTCAAACGCTCGCCAGCAAGATCACTCCAGCTGGGGCATGCCAGCGTGAACCAAGCACTTCAAAATGAAAGCGTCAATCTCCTCAGAAGACAACGCCTCAAAAACGACCCCGCCGCCAAATCGGTTTAATACGCGCATAAAGCTGCGGAAATTACCTTCGATTGCCGTGACCCATACGAACTTATCAATGGCGCGCACTATGCCTGTAGCTAGTGGAGTACGGCTGCCTGTCAAGCTTCTCTCTACAACATTTGAGCGAATGTCCGCGCTCTTTAGCAATATGTTGAGAGAAACGGAAAAATCGTCTGGGGAAATTTGATTCGCGATATATGCATTCCACCAAAGGCGAGAAATTGCGTTGTCATCGCGTCGCGCGCTCAGTGTGGCTGCAAAGAAATGTAGGCGAACCATTTTCTCCACCTCTTCAGCCGTTGTAGCCCCTTGTAGCCAACGGTTACGAGAGAAGTCGAGGCACTCAACGTGCGTTAGCCGGACCCAGATAGACTCCTCATATGCCAACGCCGGTGTCATTGCACCCAGTGCAGTCCATACTTTCTTGGAATTGGAAATCTCCGAGATGGGACCCTTGGCGGCATCTAGCGTTGCGAGCGGCGCCAATTCGACATCAACATTGAGTTCAATTTCCCACTCGCCGTTCTCGGCAATTTCGGCAAAACTACCACTCTGATACCGCTCAAGATTGTCAGTAATGCTGGCACGTAGCGCTTCGAGGCTTGAGTTAGATAAATATTTTAGGCGAGCCACTATCCTTCTCCAAAAAGCTGGGGGCAATCGCCAATTTCGGCAAAAGGAGCAGCGAGTAGCCGCTGCGCATCCCGCCAGAGTTCGGCATGTTCAATTGAAATGCCCAAGTGCTGGCATTTCGCCGTGAAAATCCGGTGCCACCTGAGGCCTTCGTACTCACTGGCTCCTTCCTTCAGGCTTGAAAGGACCTCCATTACTGCAGGCAAGAATACGCTATTGAGGACTACCTTCCTCCCGATTGAAAGGCCACGCAATGTATTCAACCT
>CAYSKY010000741.1:860-2142 GCA_964431425.1 uncultured Burkholderiales bacterium | reverse complement strand
TGCAAACCCGTCCGCGTTGGCGGGCAAAGTGGTGATCTTCTTCAATCCCTGATAGTCAATGTGGGTCGTGCCGCTGCCCGGTGCGGTAATGCTGCTGGGCCGATTCAGCGCGTCGAAACTGGTGCTCGTCCACTCGATTGAGCCGGTGGCGGTGGCGGCTCCGCTGCCGGAGTTCACGGCAAAAAATGGATTGGATTGGTATTCGACATTGCCACGGCTGTCGTAGTGGGTGATCGTGGCAATCCACTGACCACTGCCAAAGCCTTGCTGCAGGCTGATCGTGGGTCGACCCAGCAGATCATAAATGGTCTTGCTTGCTGGAGCTGCCGGGCTGGTGGTGGTCATCACATAGGCCAGGCCCATGTTGGCCGGGCAATTGCCGCTACTGCACAGCGCCCAGGTTGAAGTTGAACTTGCCCCGGTGGACGCCCACACGAAGTACTTGCGACCCAGTGCGCCATAGCGGATTTTGCTCCGCGCGCCATTGAGGCCGATGATTTCCTTGGGATCGCCGCCTTCGTTGCGTTCGGTAACATCAGAAATTGTGACTTCCCGGGCTGCGTCGGCACCGTTGGAGAACACCTCAATGGTCTTGTCCGGGAAGCGCAGGTTGTCGTATTCAGTCTTGGAGTAACGCATGACTGTCGTGTTACCGGCCGGCGTGTGGAACTGCGAAGTCGCGGCAGTCATGCTCCTGCAACTATTTGCGCTGACCGTGGTGCTGCACGTGCGCACACTGGTGCGATTGCCCGCAGGGTCATAGCCATAGTAGCTCGCCACACCCTTCGTGGTGGTATCGACAGAGAGCGCGTTGGGGAACGTGCCGGTCATGCCCTCGACCCGCTCGGATTCCAGCATGCCATATGCATCATAGGTAAACGAGGATTGGCGCAGACTGATTGCACCGCCAAAACTGGGCGAGCGCGTGGTCTTGACCTTGGATGTTCTCAACCGACCCAGTTGCCAGAGGATGTTGTTCGGGTTGGTATTGACAAGGTTGTCGTAGGCAAAAACGCTTTCGGAGGTGAGCGTGGTGCCGCCTCCGCTTTGGATTGCCGTACTTTGCCCCGGATTGCCGTACGCATCGTGGGAGGCGGCCGGAATGTAAGCTGATTCCCAATGCGTCGCATTGGGATAGACATTGCCGCTGGCCGGATCGAAATTGCGCGTTGTCGAGTTCTCCTTGACCAGGATATACGGACCAGGAGTCACCACCGGCAATGGAACTTCACTGCTTTTGGGAGCCGAAACGGCAGAATGGTTCTCGGGGTTGACTATCGCG
>CAYSKY010000741.1:0-850 GCA_964431425.1 uncultured Burkholderiales bacterium | reverse complement strand
CAAGCTGGGGCGGTCATGCAATCTGCAGCGTCAGGGTTGTTGAGACACGCATCGCGAGGATCGATGTTCAATTTTCGCGTCAATGTTCGATTGGGCGTGCCGTTGAACGGAAACGCCTGGTTGTACCAGGTATCGATTTCGATCTTCGTCTGCACGTCGTAGGTAGATATCCGGCGAAAGCCAAGCGAGCCTCGACCGCCGGCCTGAATCTTCATGCCCGCGTACATGTACCGCACTTTCGACTGGTGGTTTGGATCAGAGCGGGTCGGTGCGCTGCTCAAGACATAGTTGACGACGTAGCTAGGCGCTTCGACGTCGAATACGCGGGACAAACGACCTGATGCCAGCAGCGATCCGTTGAGGTCACGCTGATACGTGGAGGCAAACGTGAGCGGCGCATAGAGGATATCGGTCATTGCGCCGAGCCCATCCTCGATTTCCCAGATGACACCGCGTGCCGAATAGCGCGCGTTCGACCGAACCGCGTCCCAATGCACCGAGTTGGAATGCACGGTCAACGTCAATGCATCCACCAGGCCGTCACCGTCAAAATCTGCCGGGAGTTCCGAACTGCCTGCTTCAACCACCTTGAAGCCGCTTCGTATTGGCGAGCCAGCGAAAGAATCCCCTTTCCATAGGTAGATGTCGTACTTGCGACCATTGGGGTACCAGAAGTCCAGCTTGCTGTCGCCGTCGAAATCGATCAGACGAACCAGGTTCTCCTTGCCATCCGCGCTCCAGGTAACGTTGCCGCTGGTCCAGGCTCCGTTGATCTGGTACTGCCACCTGTCCTGTTCATTCTTGTAGAAGGCATCGACCAGACCATCGGCGTTGATGTCGAGTGTGCGAA
>CAYSKY010000740.1:0-2143 GCA_964431425.1 uncultured Burkholderiales bacterium | reverse complement strand
TGATCGCCCGAGGCCCGGAGCGGTCCGACAAAGGCTTCACCTGCTTCCTGGAAGCGATACCCAAGGAGTCTGCATCAAAGGTCGGCACCGCGGCACCCATCGAGTTGGTGCTGCCGCCGGTCGTTCATGGTTTCGTGGAGCGTGATCCTGCAACGCTCGGTCAGCTCGCCGACATTTTGTCGAGGCGTGGGACCGACCTTGTTTCTGCGCTGCGGACAGCGCTGCAAGAACGCGTCGGCGATGCTGGTATCGCTGCTGCTGCCGAAGACAAGTTCACGGTCATCCTTCTGCACATCCCAGTATGCAGGACCGAGGGCGCTGATCCTGTAGGGATCAGCCGTCGGGCGTTTGTGGTGCTGACAGGCGCACTGGAGCTTGGTGTCGCCATCGGGGCGTTGCTGCTGCACGAAAAGCGGTACTACAAGGACGTGATGAACGTCCAGCCGGCAACAACCCAGTGGCACGCGCAAGACATCTTCCCTATGGACGTGCTGAGCCGGAACGATGCCGCGTCTGCCAGAAAGCAGTCCGGTATCGCCGACGAAGGCCCTGACGGCGTGCTCATCGGCGCCGGTTCTCTTGGCAGCGCGATGCTCAATCTGTGGGGCCGTGGTGGATGGGGTCGCTGGATGGTCATCGATAAAGACCACATCAAACCGCACAACCTGTCGAGGCATACGGCTTACACCCAGCATATCGGTGAATCCAAGACAACTGTTGTTGCCGAACTGCATGTAGCGGCAATGCATGGCGCCACCGAGATTACGCCCTTGAATGCCGATGCCAGCGACTTCACACAAGAAGCAGTCACCAATGCGCTGACGGCCGCAAAGCTGGTGGTCGACGCCTCGACAACCATTGAATACCCGCGTGCCGCCAGCGCCGTCGATGCGTTTGCTAGGCACCTTTCGGTCTTCATCACCCCGAACGGCAACGCGGCGGTTCTTCTTGCCGAGGATGGGAAGAGACTGGTTCGCTTGCGCACGCTCGAAGCGCAGTACTACCGCGCGCTCATCCAGGAAAGCTGGGGGCAGGATCACCTCGCCGGCAACGCGAGTTCCTTCTGGAGCGGTGCAAGTTGCCGAGACATTTCGATGGTCATGCCGTATTCGCGGATCATGGGCCAGGCCAGCACGCTGGCTGAGCAGATTCCGATTGCGGCAGCGCGCGAAGACGCAATGATTCGGGTATGGCAACGCGATCCCGTGCGAGGCGCAGTTGATGTACATGATGTGCCTGTTGTATCTGAACTGCGCATGACGCTTGGCGAGTTTGACCTTTTCATCGATACCGGCGCAGAGCGGCAGTTGCGGGATCTGCGCACGAAAGGTTTTCCCAATGAAACCGGCGGCGTGCTACTCGGGTACTACGATTTCAACATCGGCGCCGTCATGGTCGTCGCCGGTCTTCCTGCTCCATCCGACAGTAAGACCAGCCCTGGTTCGTTTGAGCGCGGCATCGCCGGGCTGGCGGATGCTGTTAACGAAGCATCCATGCGGACCGCAGGAATCGTTGGCTATATCGGCGAATGGCACAGCCATCCACCCGGCCACTCCGCATCGCCCAGCAGAGACGACCTTGTGCAGCTCGTCCATCTGGCCTTGGGCATGGCCGATGACGGCCTTCCGGGTGTTCAGCTTATCGTGGGCGAACACGACCTGCAGGTTCTGCAGGGCACGGTGAGGTGATGAGCCGAGAACAGCTTTTCGACACCGTGCAGACGTGGGCAAAGGGCGAAGCTTCGCTCGCGCTGAGGGATCGACGAGGCAACTCCCGCAGGAATACAACATGCCAGGCCAGATGATCTTGCAGATATGGGACGTGCAGCATGGTGCGTGCGCCATGCTCACCCATGAAGCCGAGAACGGCGTGCAGGGCAGGCTGACGATGATCGATTCGGGCGACAACGGCCTGACAGGCTGGAAGCCGAGCACTTACATCAAGCGTCACCTGAGGCGCGACGTGCTGGACTACCTGTTCATCACGAATGCGGACCTCGATCACATGAGCGACCTCGACAACCTGTGGAAAGAGGGGATCAGCGTTTCCTCGTTCTACAGGAATCGCAGCGTGTCCCCTGGCGCTTTGAGGATCATCAAGGAAGCGAACGGCGAATTGACCGACGATATCGAGCGGTATCTGG
>CAYSKY010000739.1:0-2145 GCA_964431425.1 uncultured Burkholderiales bacterium | reverse complement strand
CCACTACGACATGGCCCGCGACGGCATCTCTGAGATCTCCTGGGTCAGCCCGGGCTACCAGGCTGGCCGTTTCCCCATCTTCGCGGCCAGTGAACTGCCGTTCCTCATCTCGCAGCCGGGCACGGGCTCTGCCGCTGTGGATGCTTGGTACCGCAAACACGCCGAGAAGGAAATGAAGGATGTGAAGTATTGCTTTGCGCACATCCACATCGGCACGCTGCACTCCAAGAAGCCGATCACCGAACCAGGCCAGATCAAGGGTATGAAGATCCGTCCCGCGAACGGTACGGTCGCGCAGACCATGGTGCACCTGGGTGCCAGCAATGTGCAGGTGTCCGCGCCCGAGTCGCGCGACGCGCTGGAGAAGGGTGTGGCCGATGCCATCACCTTCCCCTGGGATTCGCTGATTTCCTTCAATATCGACAAGGCGGTGAAGTTCCACCTGGACACCAAGCTGTACGCAGCCTCTTTCGTATGGGTCATCAACAAGCCCTGGTTTGAAGGGCTTTCGGCGAACCAGAAGAAGGTGATCAACGACCACTGCAGCAACGAATGGGCTGCCAAGGTCGGTGAGGGTTGGGGTGGCGCCGAAGACGCGGGTGAAGCCAAGCTGGCAGCCACTGCCGGTCACACCATTGTTCAGCTCACTCCAGAACAAGTTCAGACCTGGAAGAAGGCCGTCGAACCCATCACGGCGCAATGGAGCCAAGGTGCACAAAAGAGCGGCGCAAATCCAACCGAGGTGCTCAATGACCTCAAGCGCGAACTGACGGCACGCAAAGCGGCGTACTGATCCCATGAAGAAGATTCTCGACACGACCGAATCGGTCGCGGCCTTCTTTCTTCTGGCCATCGCCTTGCTGACCGCTGGCAATGTCTTCATCCGGAATGTGGCGGACGTGCAGGTGCCTGACTGGTACGACGGATCCAGGCTGCTGTTGGGAATCTCCATCTTCTGGGGCATGGCCATCGCCACCTACCGTGGCGGCCACATCTGCGTGGACGCGCTTTGGGAACACTTGGGACCACGCAACCGGATTCGCATGGACATGCTGGCGACAGTGTTGACGTTTGCCTTTCTCGGCCCCCTGGCCTGGATGGTGTGGATCAAAGTCAGCGGTACCGGCGAACAGGCCACCTCGGACCTCCGCCTGCCCATGAGCTGGTTCTATGCCGTGGCCGCACTCGGCGCCACGGCCGCCGCCATCCTCTCTGCAGCCCGGGTGGTGCAGATGTGGCGGCGCGCCAGCGGGAACGTCGACCCACTGGAGTTTGAACATGGATCGTGATCTCGTCGCCCTGCTGGGTTTCGTGCTGATGCTGGTGCTGATGGTGCTTCGTGTGCCGATCGGCATTGCCATGGGCATCGTGGGTGTGCTGGGTTTCGGGATGCTGTCCACCTGGACGGCTGCCTTCAACCTGCTGGCCAACGTGCCCTTGTCCGTGGTCACGGACTACGACCTCGCCGTCATTCCCATGTTCATCCTGATGGGTGCGTTTGCGTCTCAGGCCGGGATGAGCAAGGAACTGTTCACCGCCGGTCGGGCATGGTTCGGCCACCGGCGCGGCGGCCTGGCCCTGGCTTCCATTGCTTCGTGCGCGGGCTTTGCCGCCATCAATGGCTCGTCGGTGGCCACGGCCGCGACCATGTCACAAGTCGCGCTGCCAGAAATGCGGCGCGCCGGCTACGACCCGGGCTTTTCGGCCGGTCTCATCGCAGCAGGTGGCACCCTGGGGATCATGATCCCGCCGTCGGTCATCTTCGTGCTGTACGGCATCATGACCGACACGGACATCACCCAGCTTTTTGCAGCGGGCGTGGTGCCCGGTCTGCTGGCGGTGGTTGGATATTCGATCGTCGTCCACCTCACGGCATTGCGGTACCCCGCCATGTTGCCTGTGGGCGAACAGCACACCTGGCGGGAACGCTTCAGCAGCCTCAAAAACCTGTGGGCCGTCATCCTGCTGTTCATGTTCGTGCTGGGCGGCATCTATGGCGGGTTGTTCACCGTTCAGGAGGCGGCGGGCGCGGGCGCCATCGGTACCTTGCTCATCGGGGTGGTCCGCGGTCAGCTTCGCAGCAAGACCATTCGCCTCGCGCTCACCGCCGCCCGCCAGCTCCATCGCAGCGGCGGCCGCTACGCT
>CAYSKY010000738.1:0-2145 GCA_964431425.1 uncultured Burkholderiales bacterium | reverse complement strand
GTGCACAAGGTCTCGATCATTCCGCGCGGTCGCGCGCTGGGTGTCACCATCCAGCTTCCAGAGCAGGACCGTTATGCCTATGACCGTGAATACCTGCTGAACCGCATCGCGGTGCTGTTTGGCGGCCGTATCGCCGAAGAAGTCTTCATGAACCAGATGACCACCGGCGCTTCCAACGACTTCGAGCGTGCGACGCAAATTGCCCGCGACATGGTCACGCGCTACGGCATGTCAGACGTGCTGGGCACGATGGTGTACGCCGAGAACGAGGGCGAAGTGTTCCTCGGTCGCTCGGTGACGCGCCAGACCAACGTCTCTGAGGAGACTATGCGCAAAGTGGACGGCGAAATCCGCCGCATCATCGACGAGCAGTACGCGCTGGCCCGCAAGCTCATCGAAGAGAATCGCGACAAGATCGAAGCCATGACGCAGGCGCTACTCAAGTTTGAGACCATCGATTCCGACCAGATCAAGGACATCATGGAAGGCCGTGACGCACGCGAGCCGAAGCCATCGCAAATGCCCTTCAAGCCCAAGCGGGATGGCGACGGCGGCACCGGCGGTGCACCGGCCGTCAAGCCGGAGCCGGCGCCCGAAGGCAGCAATTGAGCGTTTTTCGGACCATGCTCCGCAACAGATAGAATTGGGCGGCCTCGGGGCCGCCCTTTTTTTCGCCGCCGTCGGACCTTCCCCGCAACACCACTTCCAGATCGAGCCAAATTTGTCAGACCTAATCTGTGGCGACTACCGCCTCCCCACCAGCCGCCCGCTGCTGATGGGTATCGTCAACGTGACCCCGGACTCTTTTTCGGACGGCGGCAAGTTCACCGATCCCAGTCGCGCCATCGAACACGCGGAGCGCCTGATCGATGCGGGTGCCGACATCATCGACATCGGCGGGGAATCCACCCGGCCGGGTGCGCCGCCCACCAGTGCGGATGAGGAACTCGCGCGTGTGCTGCCGGTGCTGGCGGGCATCATCGACGCCGGCGTGCCCGTTTCGATCGATACCCAAAAGACGGCGGTCATGCGGGCGGCGATCGATGCCGGTGCATCCATGATCAATGACGTCAACGCATTGCAGGCGGAAGGCGCGCTTGCCCTGTGCGCGGCGTCGCGGGTCGCGGTGTGCCTCATGCACCGGCAGGGCACGGCCGCCGACATGCAGGACGATCCGTACTACGACGACGTAGTGGTTGAGGTGTCTGCATACTTGGCGGGGCGCGCTGCGGCGGCGTCCGCCGCCGGGATCGGATCCGATCGAATCGTGATCGATCCGGGCTTCGGATTCGGCAAGACGGTCGCGCACAATTTCATCCTGTTGCGTGATCTGCAGTCTTTTTGCTCGCTGGGGTACCCGGTGCTTGCAGGTCTTTCGCGCAAGTCCTCGCTGGGCGCAGTTACCAGCCGCGTTGTTGAAGACCGGCTGGCGGGTAGCCTTGCCGCAGCCCTGTTGGCTGCACAAAACGGTGCGACAATTCTGCGCGTGCACGATGTGCGCGAAACCGCCGATGTCCTGAAGGTCTGGCAGGCGATGCGCAAGAAGTAAAGTCAAGCATTGGCGCGGGTCTCCAGCCATTTTCGGCCGGGGAGGCGCGCCAGTGCTGGAGTTTGCCGGCTCGATGCCGGTATCGGGGAAGAAAGAACAATAAATGGCTCGCAAATATTTTGGCACCGATGGTGTCCGTGGTCGTGTCGGCGAAGCACCCATCACGCCGGACTTTGTACTGAAGCTGGGCTTTGCCGCGGGCTGCGTACTGGCCAAGGACACAGCGCACAACCGCGCTCGGCCGACAGTCATCATTGGCAAGGACACCCGCATTTCCGGCTACATGCTGGAGAGCGCGCTGGAGGCGGGCCTGTGTGCGGCCGGCGTCGACGTGATTCTGGTTGGACCGATGCCCACGCCGGGCGTGGCTTACCTGACCCGCGCGCTGCGCTTGTCGGCGGGCGTGATGATTTCCGCCTCGCACAACCCGTTCGCCGACAACGGCATCAAGTTTTTCTCCGGCGACGGCCTGAAATTGCCGGATGAAACCGAACACGAGATCGAAGCGCTGCTTGAAAAGCCGCTGGTGACCCTGCCGTCAATCAGCCTGGGCAAGGTCAGGCGTATTGAAGATGCGGGCGGGCGCTACATCGAGT
>CAYSKY010000737.1:0-2148 GCA_964431425.1 uncultured Burkholderiales bacterium | reverse complement strand
TCTGGCGCTTCACGCGACCACGGATGCGCTTTTCAACCTGGAGGATGTCGATTTCAGTCTCGAGCAAGCTCAATAGCTGTTCAAGCCGCGAGGGCACGTCGAAGTTCTCGAGAATCTGTTGCTTCTGTTCAAGCTTGAGTGGCAGGTGCGCCGCGATGGTATCGGAGAGCCGGCTGGCGTTGTCGATACCTGAAAGCGATGTCAGCACTTCTGGCGGGATTTTCTTGTTGAGTTTGACGTACTGGTCAAACTGGGCGAACAGGCTGCGCCGCATGGCCTCCACTTCATTGGTGTCGCCTTCGTTCTGGGTGATGGGCGAAACATCTGCCTCGTAGTTCTCCTTGACACTCAGTACACGATTGATCCGCGCGCGGCTCACGCCCTCCACCAATACCTTGACTGTGCCGTCGGGAAGTTTGAGCATCTGCAGGATGGATGCCACCGAACCCACGTCGTAGAGATCCTCAGGGTGCGGATCGTCGTTCGCTGCCGATTTTTGGGCGACGAGCACGACATTCTTGCCCTCCTCCATGGCAGCTTCGAGTGCCTTGATGGATTTCGGCCGACCGACAAAAAGCGGAATGACCATGTGCGGGAACACCACAACATCGCGCAGGGGCAGAAGCGGCAGGACGGATGATTCTTCCATTTCCAGAGGTGTGCTCATGTGCATTTCCTTTTGACTGACACTTTATACAAGGCTCACCCGATCATCTGGGGACGCAATGGACGAACTCAAGCCGCCCATGCGGAAGGCAAATTGACTTTGACTGGGCGGTAGCACCGCGCTCTGGGAGAGCCGGCATGCGCAGCAACGGGCTACGACAGCCCGCCCGCGACTTTGGGCTGATCGGCGTAGATCAGCAATGGTTTCTGGTCACCGGCGATGGTGCCTTCATCCACGACCGCCTTTTCCACATTGCTCAGAGAAGGAAGTTCAAACATCACGTCCAGCAATGCGTGCTCGATGATCGAGCGCAATCCGCGTGCGCCGGTCTTGCGTTCCAGTGCACGCTTGGCGATCGCGCCAAGGGCGCCTTCGCGGAATTCCAGGGCGACACCCTCCATGGCAAACAACTTCTCGTACTGTTTGGTGAGGGCATTCTTCGGTTCCGTCAGGATCCGCACCAACGCTTTCACATCCAGTTCTTCGAGAGTCGCAACCACAGGCAACCGGCCCACGAATTCGGGGATCAGGCCATACTTGATCAGATCCTCGGGTTCCACATCGCGCAACAACTGGCTGCTGACTTCGCGATCCTTGCCACTACGGACATCCGCGCCAAAACCGATCCCGACCTTGTCAGTACGGTTCTGAATGACCTTTTCAAGCCCGCCGAACGCGCCGCCGCAAATGAAGAGAATGTTGGTGGTGTCTATCTGCACAAACTCCTGATTCGGATGCTTGCGCCCGCCTTGCGGGGGAACTGATGCGATCGTGCCTTCAATCAACTTGAGCAGCGCCTGTTGCACGCCCTCGCCGCTTACATCGCGGGTAATGGAAGGGTTATCCGACTTGCGTGAAATCTTGTCGATTTCATCGATATAGACGATTCCGCGCTGCGCCTTTTCAACGTCGTAGTCGCATTTCTGCAGCAGCTTCTGAATGATGTTCTCGACGTCTTCGCCGACGTAGCCGGCTTCCGTGAGCGTGGTCGCATCAGCAATTACAAACGGCACATTCAGGAGGCGGGCCAGCGTCTGCGCAAGCAGGGTTTTTCCTGACCCGGTTGGCCCAATCAGCAGGATGTTGGACTTGGCGAGTTCAACTTCGCCATCCTTTGCGCCGGTCTTGAGTCTTTTGTAATGGTTGTAGACCGCAACCGAGAGAATCTTCTTTGCCTGAACCTGGTCGATGACGTACTGGTCAAGAATGTCGCAAATTTCCTGCGGCGTGGGCAGGTCACTCTTGGTGGCCTTGGTACTCGGGTCGCTCTGCGCTTCTTCGCGAATGATGTCGTTGCAAAGGTCAATGCACTCATCGCAGATGAACACAGAGGGCCCGGCAATCAGCTTCCTGACCTCGTGCTGGCTCTTGCCGCAAAAGGAGCAATAAAGCAGTTTCTCGCCAACTTTTTCCGTCATTCTTGCGCCCGTCTCAAGCCATATCCCGCTGGTGCATCCGAAGTGTGCCGGCGGCCCAACCAG
>CAYSKY010000736.1:0-2149 GCA_964431425.1 uncultured Burkholderiales bacterium | reverse complement strand
TGCGGTAGACCGCCGTCGGCTTGACGCCGAGGCCGATCTGGATGCCGGCGGGAAACTCGGCCAATATCAGCGTGCGGACCCGCTCCACCACTTCATGAATGTTGACCCGTGCCATCTGCGGCAGGCGCGACGGCGTCAACAGGCGGTCCATCAGCGTCTGCAGGCGGTCCGCCTCCTTGACGATGACCTGGGTGTATTCCTTCAGCTCTTCGGCCCGCGGCAGCGCCCTTAACTCCCGCTCGAGCAACTGTGCCGAGCCGCGGATGCCACCGAGCGGGTTCTTGATTTCGTGCGCGAGGTTGCGGATCAGCTCGCGGTTGAGTTGCTGGCGCTCAAGGATTTTCTCCTCGCGCGCGATCTTCAGCTGCTGGTCCAGCGGATGAAACTCCAGCACGATTTCACCGGTCTCCACGGGCGACGCCACGCAGGATGAATGCAGCGCCACAGCGCCGGCCGTTTCCAGGGTCAGCTCATTCTCATTGAAGCCGGCCTCCGTGCGCACCACTTGTTCGAGCATGGAAAAGAGCGCGACATTGCCCGGGTGGCCGCCGGAAAATACTTTTGCGAATGGCTGGCCGAGGGCGCTTTTCAGGCTGAACGCAAACAGGTTCTCGGCGGCGGGATTGGCATGCATGAGCGTGAAGTCGCGGGCTAGAGTGACAACGGCGGTGGTGAGCTGGTCCAGGCCTGCGAAACGTGCGGGGGGCGGAGTGGTCATTTTTCGGAACTGAATTTATAAAAAGCAATTTCTGCGCCACGGCGGCGCAATGCCCGGACAGCATAACGCTGAACGGTGTTCATCAACGGCGGTGCCCGAGCGCATAGGGCCAAGTGACCGAAGGAAAAAAAACGCCGGAAGTATTGCGCTTCCGGCGTTAAAAATTCGATCGGCATCCCGATCGAAAGGAGACGTTGACTATTTCAGCCGGGCCAGCTGGTCGCGCAGGTCGCGCAGGTGGCCCTCGTGCATGGACACCTGGTCCTGCAGGTTACGGATGCGCTCGAAATGGCGCTCAATCTCGGCGCGTTTATCGGGTGCGATCAGCGGGCGCTGCGCCGTGACAGCCTCCGGGGTCGCCGCGAAAGACGCGCGCATCGCGCGGTAATTGCCTGAGCCGCGCTGCTCTTCAGAGAGCTTGGCGCGGGCAGCGGCGAGCATGTCTTCTTCGGTCTGCGCTTCACTTTCCAGAATGCGCCTGCGGGTTTCGGCGCGCCGCTGCTGGGCAAGCTGCTGGACGGCATCTGCATTGAGTGCACGACTTTCGACGGGCACCACCATCGCCACCTTATTTTCGGCCGGTGCCGACGTGGACGCTCCCGCCGGTGCCGCCGGATGACTCTCAGGCGCGGGCTTGGCTGGCGTGGCGCGAGCGGCACCGGATCCGCCGCCCAGTGAGCCTGAGGGCGTGGACGGAATAACGGTCAGTGGTTCCAGGTCGACCTTTGCGCCCCCGCGGATGGGCGAATTGGAATAGGTTACGCGGCCATGTTCATCGACAAGCTTGTAAATCACGGACGACGACGACGAACCTGACGACACGGATTGTGCAAACGCCACCGCCGGTGCAAGCGCCACGGAAAAGCACACGATATTCGCGATTCGATTCATGCGTCACCACCCGAAAAAAGACGATCCGGCCCGGCTGGGAAAGGTCTACCAGCATACGGCCCGAAAAAATCTTTTTCAACTCAATGAGTTGTGGTTATCGGTCAGCAAAACCACAATAGGTAGAAAGGCAGGTCCAGGTGCTCGCAAAACACCGGTTGCGGCCCGCTTTTCAGCGCCCCAGAAGGCAAAAAGGGCGGGACGGTTTCCCGTCCCGCCCTTGCCGATCGCCGGAAATTAAGACGAGTAATACATGTCGAATTCGACCGGGTGCGTGGTCATGCGGAAACGCGTGACGTCTTGCATCTTCAGTTCGATGTAAGCGTCAATCATTTCGTTGGAGAACACACCGCCGCGGGTCAGGAACTCGCGATCCTTGTCCAGATACTCCAGCGCCTGATCCAGCGACGAGCACACGGTTGGGATCTTGGCATCCTCTTCCGGCGGCAGGTCGTACAGGTTCTTGTCGGCCGGATCGCCCGGGTGAATCTTGTTCTGAACGCCGTCGAGGCCGGCCATCATCATGGCGGCGAAGGCCAGGTA
>CAYSKY010000735.1:0-2155 GCA_964431425.1 uncultured Burkholderiales bacterium | reverse complement strand
GCCAGCGGCAAAGCTGTTGTTCCACCGAATGATGCCGGTTGCAGGCGGCGGTCTGGGCGATGTGGGTCATCAGCGCCTGGGTGTAGCGCAACAGCAATCGCATCAGCAGGGCGCCGCGGGCGAATTCCGAACGCAGCAGCGGCGTGGGAATGCGCAGCGCCTCGCCACGGGTCTGGACCACGGCGGAACTTGAGGTGCTGTCGCCACCCATGAACAGCGAGATACCCACCATGCCCTCATTGCCGACACTGGCCGATTCCGACGACGATCCGTCTTCCATCACGTACTGCAGCGAGACGATGGCGGTGGTGGGGAAGTAGGCGTAGTGCATGCGCGTGCCTGGCTCGTAGACCACCTCGCCCAGGCCAAGGGTCACGGTTTCAAGATATGGGGAAAGGCGGGCGAACTCATCGGCCGGCAGTGCGCCCAGCAGGTGATTGTGCTGCGGCGGGCGCGGTGATGCGGCACTGGCCGTGGCTCCCGCTGGAGGCGGGGCGCTGGATGTTGCGGCGCTGGTGCGAATTTGGATGTTGGGCAAGTTGGCTCCGTTGTCAGTGGCCGGTGATGCCGACGCCGATGCCGCGGTAGCCGATGAAACGGCAGCCCCGGTCGAACATCGGCTCTCCGCTCACGCGGAACTGGCTGGTGGAGCCATTGGCGTTGGTGCGGGTGAATACGTAATCGAGAAACGGCTGGCGGGCGGCAATGTTGGCGCGCAGAGTTTCGCGCTCGGTCTCGTTCCAGCCGCCGGCGGCGATGGCCGCAGCATCCCGCGGAGCGGCGTCGCCCACGCCCAGCGCATCGACGCGCAGGCCCAGCATTTCGAGTACCGGCCCCGATACCTTGCTGAAGCGCCCGGTCTCGTCCTGTTCCCAGTACCAGTCGGAGGCGAGGTCGGTCAGGCTGTGATAACGCGCCTCGCTTTCACGCAGCTCCGCGGTGCGCTCAGCCACGGTCAGCTCCAGCATCTTGCTGTACTGCTCCAGCTTTTTGTAAAGCAGCCGCACTTCGAGCATGTTATGGATACGCGTTTTCACCTCGATGAGGTCGAATGGCTTGCTGATGAAATCGCGGGCGCCGGCCTGCAGGGCCTGCAGCTTGTGGCCCGGCTGGGCCGTGATGACCAGCACCGGCAGGTAGCCGTTCGCGTCGTTGGTCTTCAGCGCTTCGATCACCTGGAATCCGTCCATGACCGGCATTTGCAGATCCAGCAGGATCAGGTCAAAGCGGTGGGCACGATGCAGCGCACACACCTCCTGCGGATTGCTGGTCGCGCTGACATGCGTATAACCGGCCTGGTCGAGCAACTGTTGCAGCAGGATGATATTGGCTTGCTGGTCGTCGACAATCAGGATGTTGGCTGCCAGGATTTCCGCGCTGCTGAGTTTCATGGGGTTCCTCCCTCTGGTGTTTGCGCCGGATCGTGTGCCGGCGTGGGTGTGTCGGGTGCGTCGGGTCGCCGCGACTTGAGGGCGACGTCCAGGGTGGCCATGAATTCATCCACCTTGATAGGCTTGGTGAGATAGCGGAAGAAGCCGGCCGCCATGCCGCGCTCGACATCGCGCGGCATGGCATTGGCGCTCAATGCCACAACCGGGATGTCGAGGGTGGCCGGATCCAATTGCAGCCGTGCCAGTGCTTCGATGCCGCTGATGCCGGGCAGGTTGATGTCCATGAGGATTGCATCGGGCAGCGCCGCGCGGGCGATTTCGATGCCTTGCAGGCCATCGCGTGCGGTCAGCAGGCGAATATCCGGGCGGCGTGCGATCAGGTCCTGCACCAGCTGGGTACGCTCCTGCCAGACGGCATACAGGCCATAGAGCAACGGCAACAGCAGGCAGCAGAGATGAAAAATCAACGCGCCATCCTCGCGCACACTGCCGGTGGCGCGAAAGTGATCGGTTTGCGTATCCAGCAGGAAGTAGCCGAGGTACACCGTGAGCAACAGAAACAGCTCGCGCTGGCGGCTATAGACCATGCAGAAGGCGCCGCCCAGCAGGAGCAACAAGGTCGGCAGCACATTGAACAGCGAGACAAAGAACTCGCTCAGGGAAACCAGGCTGGTCGCCAGCACCCCGGCACCAAATAGCAGCAGGGAGGGCAAAAAATGACCCAGGCGCAGGGCAGAAAAGCGCGACAAAACAAACTCCAGAGC
>CAYSKY010000734.1:0-2155 GCA_964431425.1 uncultured Burkholderiales bacterium | reverse complement strand
CTGGAAGCCAGCATGCAGTTTCGACACTGCCGGGCCGGTGAAGTCATTTATCCAAGCGGGTCTGCTGGTGATGAACTTTACTGGGTCCGCAAGGGGTCGGTGCGGCTGATGGCGACCATCGGCAAGAAAGGCTCGCGGCAGGTGGCCGGTTTTGGCCGCGGGGACTTCTTCGGCGGGCTGGCGTTCCTGGACAACGGACCCCGCCCGCATGACGCGATTGCCATTGTGGAAACGGAGCTCTACGTGCTGTCACGGGAAAACTTTGAGCAGGTTGCCCGGGAACACAAACGCCTCGCTTACAACCTGATGTCGGCCATGGCACACACGCTGGCGATGCGCTTGCGCCGGGCGGAAAAAAATCTGGCAGTGCTGCGCGACTGAGGGGCGCCGCCGGCCCCCAACCCGGCGCAGGCCGGTCAGGGAACGAAGGGCGCGCCCGCCAGGCGCGCAAACTCGCCGTCGGTGGTGATGAACTTGATGAATGCCTCGGTCGGCTTCGAAAAGCGTTTGCCGTGGTGCCAGCAGAGGTCAATCTGGCGGGTCAGTTTCATACCCGATATCTGCACGGATTTCAGGCGTCCGTCAGCCAGTTCGTGCGCGACGGCGTAGCGTGACACGATTGAAATCCCCAGCCCCGCCTCGACGGCACGCTTGACCGCCCCAACATTGCCCAGTTCCATGACTGAATGAAGGGCCACGCCCTTGGCGGCCAGCTGCTCGAGCACGCTGGTCGAGCTGGCCGAGTCCTTGCGCGGAAAAATGACCGGCATATCGGTCAGATGCGCGGCTGGAATGCTTTTGCGCTGCGAGAGGATGTGATTGCTGGGCACCACCACGATCATCTCGTCGAGCAGAATCGGTTTGACTGCAATGCGATCGTCATTGATGGCCGTACCCTCACCGACGATGGCGATATCGATCTCGTTGGCCACCAGCATGTCAATCACGCGGCGCGCCGACTCGACCCGCATGGTGATGTCGATCTCGGGATATTGCCGGCGGAAGCGCCAGAGCAACTCGGGCAAGAGGTAGCCGCCGACCACTTCGCTGGCGCCAATGCATAGGGCGCCGGCTTTGAGGCCGCTCAAATCCGCCAGTTCTCGCTGCAATTCAGTAACGCGGCCAAGAATGTCATCGGCGGCCTTCAGCACGGCTTGCCCGGCCGCCGCCAGGGCGATCTTCTTGCCGATCCGGTCAAACAGCTTGACCTTCAGTGTGGTTTCCAGTGCATCCACCTGCCCGCTGACGGCCGGCTGCGTCAGGTGCAATTCCTCAGCGGCCCGCGAAAAGCTGTTGAGCCGGGCAACAGTCTGGAAAGTGCGCAATTGCGCAAGCGTCATCATCCGGCTGACATCGGTCAAGTTCGGCCTTTCGTTGGTCTCGGGAACTGCCATGACGAGCAACCGACCTCGCGAATTCCCGCGCCGGCAGCGCTCCATATAGGCGAATCATTATATGAGTGATCTCGAACAGTGATTGGACTGATTCAAGACCCGCTCCCTAGAATGACTCACACACAAAGAGATGAACTTTGTTCAATCGTTTAACCAAAACGCGGGAGTTGAAAATGGACGAATTCCGGAAGTTTCGTTTGAGTGTCATGGCAGCAGTGTGCCTGGCAGCATTGGGCGGCACGCCCGCAATCGTGTTCGCGTCCGAAGCGGAGCTGATGCAGCGGATTGATGCCCTGCAGAAGGAACTGGAAGGGCTGAAGAACCAGGTGCAGAAGGTGCAGGCTGATGTAAAGGCAAAGCCGGCAGCCGGCGCGCCCGTGCAACAGTCCGAAGTCGATTCGTGGCGGAAGTACTTCGCCGCCGTTCCGACCGGCGAGGCGCCCGCCACCAGTGCCCGCACCGGCATGACAGTGTATGGCCGCTTTGACCTTGGCTATGAATCCAACAACGACGGCGCGGTGAGACGCAAAGTCATGAACAGCTACTCATCGCGGGTCGGCTTCAAGGGCACGCGCGTGCTGTCCGACGACCTGACCGGGATCATGCAGATCGAAACGGGCGTTGCCCCGGATGACAATGCCAATGCCGGCACGTGGGGCAGCCGCGAAACCTATGCGGGCCTGCGCAGCAAGAAGCTGGGCACCATCAAGGTCGGCAAGCATGATTCCCCCTTCAAGGACCTTGAAGGCGAAGCCGCGCCG
>CAYSKY010000733.1:0-2157 GCA_964431425.1 uncultured Burkholderiales bacterium | reverse complement strand
CGTCGGCACCGATATCGGCCACGGCCTTGATGTCGTCATGCCCCCAGGGGGAATCGAGGTCGTTGACGCGCACCACCTTTTCGCGGCGGCCGAAACCGCCCGCCAGCACGGCGTCGACGATCTGGGCGCGCGAGGCCTCTTTGTTCTCCACCAGGACGGAATCGCCCAGGTCGAAGATGACGGAATCGACCTTCAGGGAGCGCGCCTTGTTCAAATACCGCGGCGCACAACCGGGAACGTAAAGCATCGAACGGCGGGGGCGAAGATAGGGGGTCATGGGCAGAAGTGTTGTTGGCAATCAATGAGTTAGCGAACACGCTTCATGGCGCATTGATGGCAGGCCGATGGTCTGGCGTTGCTGCGCTGCGACATTCCTGCATCGTATGCCCAACAGGGTGCAGGTGTCAACAGACTTATATCTTATATAAGACAGGTGACTTTCCTGGCGGCCGTGCTAACATCGGCGCCGGAGACCCCATGCCCCCGAATTCCACACCGCGCCCGAACCCGCCTGCCGAAAAACAACCGGCCCCGAGCTTTCGCCCGCTCTACGAGCAGATCAAGGTGTTACTGACGCAAAGCCTGATCGCCGGTGAATGGAAGCCCGGTGATGCCATTCCATCCGAGATGGATCTCGCGGTGCGCTATCAGGTGAGCCAGGGGACGGTACGCAAGGCCATTGACGCGCTGGCGGCGGAAAACATCCTGATCCGGCGACAGGGCAAGGGTACTTACGTGGCCACGCACACAGAACCCAAACACCAGTACCGCTTCCTGCGGGTCTTTCCCGACCACGGCGACCGGCATCACCCCAAGACGTCGTTCATCGACATCAAGCGCATGAAGGCCAATGCCGAAGTGGCGAAGGCGCTGGACCTGAGGGCCGGCACCATGGTGACGGCGGTGCGACGGGTGTTGGTGTTCAACGGCAAACCAGTGATCCTGGATGAGGTGGTGTTGCCGGCCGCCCTGATCCCCAACCTGACGATGGAAAAAATCCAGGAATCGAAGGGCTCGATCTACAGTTTCTTCGAAACCAACTACGGGCTGCGCATGGTGCGGGCGGAAGAACGCCTGCGCGCCATGGCGGCCGACGCGTTTGCTGCCGAGCATCTCCAGGTCGCGGTCGGCACGCCGCTGCTGTGTGTGGATCGTGTCGCGTACACGTATGGCGACAAACCGGTGGAATACCGGCGCGGCCTTTGCCGTACTGACGGCCACTCCTACTACACCGAGCTGGCCTGACGCTCAGGCGGTCCTTGCCGCAGCCGCAATAAGCACGGCATCACACAGCCATTGGTTCAAGCTTTTGCCGTCCGCGGCCGCGGCAATCAGCGCGGTCGCGTGCAGGTCGGTCGGCAGGCGCAGCAGTACGCGGCCGGCCGCCGGTTTCTCCGGCTTCTTCCCGGTGCGGGCGCATTCCTGCAGGTAGTGATCCACCGCGAACTCAAAGTCGGCACGCAGTTCCTCGACGCTGGCGCCGTGAAAAACAATGCTCTCGGCCATGCCGAGCAGACGCCCGGTGAAGATGTTGTCCTCGTCCTCAAAATCGATGCGCGCGGTGTAGCCGCGGTATTTCATGGAATTGGCCACAGTGCGCTCCAGGTTTGTTGGCGGGGGCAACTTTTTTAGTGATATCAAATAATGATATTACACATCAGAACGACCAAAATCAAGAGCCCTACCAGCCCGCGAGAATGTAAATAACTTCAATAAAAACAATTTGTTATGTGGAGTTTTTTCGTCCGGCCCGATGAAATTCCGACCATGCGAAAGTGAGCAAACCGCTACTAGGCATCCACTTTGATTTGGGATTAGAATTTGTCGGTTTCCGGCATCCTTGCTCGTCCGGCAGTTCCCGCGATGCCCACCTTGCGCAGTGTCTATAAAGACAACAAAAAGGTCCTCCACATGTCATCTGTTCCGCGCGCTCCAGCGTCCCGTCCCCCGCGTCCCAAGTACGTCGATATCAATCTGCTGCACCTGCCGCCCGCCGGCCTGATGTCGATCTTTCACCGCGTCACCGGTGTGGTGATGTTCGGACTGCTCATTCCCACGGTGTTGTGCGTGCTGCAGGGCACGCTCGGCTCCGAAGCCGCCTTCCTGCGCTGGAAAGGCTACTTTGCCGAGCCGATGGTGAAGCTCATCGTCATCGGC
>CAYSKY010000732.1:0-2158 GCA_964431425.1 uncultured Burkholderiales bacterium | reverse complement strand
GCGTTACCTGTCGGAGTTTGTCGAAGACCTGAAGGCCTCGGGCTTTGTCGCCACCGCCCTCAAGCGTCACGGCATTGAAGGTGCGGCCGTCGCCCCCATGTCAGTGACAGCGCCTGTGTCGCGCTGATTCGCCGTTCGCGGGTGGGCGCCGATGAATGCCTGCCCGGGACGACCCGCCCCGACCATCTCTCCACTGCGAGGACCGCATGCCCCGTCCCATACTCGACGAAGCCCATATCCACCCGGCCATCCGCGATACGGTCGCCAATCACCACGCCGACATCGTGCGCGAGGTGCAGGCGGCCATCGCCGCGCACTCCGTGGTGGTGGTGGGCATGGCCCAGAACCCCATGCCGAAAAAAGCCCGCAAAGCGCTGGATGCGGCCGGAATTGCCCACCATTACCTTGAATACGGCAGCTACTTCAATACCTGGCGCCGGCGCAATGCGCTCAAGATGTGGAGCGGCTGGCCCACCTTGCCGATGGTGTTCGTCAAGGGCGTGCTGATCGGCGGCGCCGACGATACCGTGCGCCTCATCGACAGCGGTGAATTGAAGAAGATGCTTTAAGTCCGGCGCAGTAGCCGTGCCAGCGGGTGCTCAGCCGGCAGCCGGGCCGTCGCGCCGGTTCAGGAACGTGAGCCGGCGCAGGCAGTCCACCTGCGCCTTGAACATCCAGTCCAGCCGCGCCAGTTCCTGTGCCGCGAATTCCTCACCGATGGTCATCACCGTGCCGGGCGGCAGTTCCAGGTAGGCCTCGGCATCGGCCTGCTCGACCACCACCCGCATGCCGTTCTTGCGGGCGATGTGCATCATGGCCGCGTTCTGTGTGAGGCAGTTGACGAACAATTGCTGGATTTTCAGGTTGCGCGCGTGCACCGCCGCGCGCTTGAACAACACGTTGCCGATGCCGTGGCCACGGTACGACGAAAGCACACTCACGCCCAGTTCGGCCGTTTCCGGCAGGCAGGCAAGGTGGGCGACCCCCAGCAGCGAAAGATCATCGGCAAACACGCCGAAGACCGCGTCGCGCTCAAACGAAATGCCGTCGACGTAGCGATGGCGGCCCTCGACCGACAGGGCGGAAGCGAATCGCAGGTACACATCATCGGCGTCCAGGGATTCGAAATGGCGCTTGAGCAGACTGGCATGTGAGGCTTGTAACTGGAAAACGGGCATGCTCATGGCGTGGCTCCGGTTGCGCGGCCGGCTTTCGCCAAACCGCTTCTGAAAAAAATTGCCCCCGGACTAGCCGGGGGCGAATCCACGCTGTTGAGGCGTGGAGGAGGAGACGGGCGTCGGCGGGGCGCATGGAAACTGCGCGGGGCCGGCGCGGCCTGCGTGCCTGGAATCTAGGGCTGTCGCAGGGAGGTGGAATACGAGTCCGGGGTGCGGGTCATGCGTTCGGCAGTTTCGCCGATCACGCGCAGCACTCGCATCAGGCCGAACCAGAGATAGACGATACCGTCGGAGATTTGCTCGCCGGTTTCGACTGCGTGCCGGATATTGGCGCGCTGGATGTGTACTTCAATTGGGCCGTAGTCAGTCATTTTTGCCTCCATTGTGTGGAAGGATCTGCCGAACCGGATGGCGGATAGCCAGCTTGGGTCGTTTGATGCCTTGTTCATCGCAGCGCCCGAGGGTCGGGAAAACAGCGGAAACCAGTCGGGAAATGCTATGGTGTCTGCTTATGTCGCTTTCCGGAAACCACCCGGTTGCTGCTCTGCACAATCACAAGATAGAGGCGCCGGGACTGATTTGCCAATCGTACTTTTGGATGATCGTTATCAAAAATATTGATGGCAAACAAAATCCATGTTGCAATACAGCATCAGTAAAACGAATGTGCTAGGGTGCTTCCTTTGCCACCCGCCGGGCAGCTGCCCGGCCCAACCCGGATTGCCATGGAGCTCTACCAGTTACGCAGTTTTGCAGCCATTGTTGAAGTCGGCCAGCTCACCCGGGCGGCGGACAAGCTGCATATCAGCCAGCCCGCGCTGTCCGCGCAGTTGCGGGCGCTGGAGGACGAGCTGGGCCTGACGCTGTTCGACCGCACCCCCACCGGCATGGTGCTGACGGCTGCCGGCAAGCGCATCCTCAAATCCACCAACCGGGTGCTGGCGGCTGCCAAGGCGCTGCAGAACGAGGCGCGCCTGATC
>CAYSKY010000731.1:0-2159 GCA_964431425.1 uncultured Burkholderiales bacterium | reverse complement strand
ATCTCTGCCTGCGTGGCTGATAATCGAGCGCACTTTGGTGTGCTTGGACCGAGACGCCGTGGTTGCGAATCTGGTCAAGGGCATTGCGTCGCAGTTGCCGCAACTTCAAGCAGAGGCAGTGCTGACCGAGATCAGGGCTATTGGCACAGATAAAGTTGCTGTCGATCTATTCTTGAGGTACCTGGCCGAGTGGAGGAACTCTTCCACCTCAATTGAGAAACTGCAGGCATCGTTGCCGGCCGTGCATCTGCTGGCCATGAACGGGCGCTGGGCACGCGCTGATACCTTGGCCACAGATGTTTTCGGGGTCGAGGGGTCGAGGGTCCTGGATAAACGCCAGATGGGCATCCTGAGCGGCGTAATCGCTCGAAACATCGGCACGCCGCCGACGGATGCTCAGCGCGGCTCTGCAGCTGACACGCCGGGCTACGACGCCGGTGCGCTGGTGCAGGCATTGACGAAACTGTTTGAGCCACTTTCAGCGACGAGTGTGCCAGGTGCGGTAGGGGCACTGCTCGGCTTGATGGGGCCAGCCGCCCGGCCCATGGCGGAAACCTGGCTGCAGCCCTTGGCCTTTGAGGACTATGTGAACTTTCTTGGCTGGGTCGACCCCGGTTGGGACGATGGGACTGAGAGGCGCCGGCGGTGGATGGGGGACATGACGGCGACACAAGCGCTGAATGTCGTGAAGCCGGTCGTCAAGATTGCTGATGGTAGCAAGGTTGTGGTCAAGTCCCTGATCGGAAGGCCGCTTGAACTGACCCTGCTCCCCGACGATCAAGCGGACACATTGCTGGTCGGCGACCTGTCCTGGCAAGTGAGCTACGGGGTCGTGATCACCTTTCGGCCGCTTGAAGACCTGGCGACGCGAGGCATCGAGGATGTTAAGCGCCTGCTTCAGAAAACGGCCGAGCACCTGCTCGTGCACGTGTTCAATCAGCCGCACGCGAACCTTGACGCGCTTTGGGCCTCATTCGCGGAAACCGACCAGATCACGCTGTCGGTTGCTCGCCAACTCATCTTGGAGGGCCTACAGAACTCGCTGCAGCAACTTCCCAGGGTACGCAGGCATCCCACTATCGAAGCAGCACTTGGGCGGGTTGAGAAGGCGCGTCGCGATCGCGCGAGCGCGCAGGAACTTGGACGCAAGGGCAGCAAGGCGGACGATGTTTACCGGTCCGCGGTCCAAGAGCTGGGTGAGGTGGTCGCCAGCGACGGCAATGTACAGAAGGTGATCCTGGATGGAATCCGCGAGCGCATTTCGGACAACCAGTATGAGATTTCAAGCATCCCCTTCGAGTTGTTCCAGAATGCGGACGATGCAGTCTCTGAGTTCCAGCAACTGCAGTTGGCTGATGGACGCTCTGCGTTCGACCCAAGCGCGATAGGCCGCTTTGTCGTTGAACAGACCGACAGCGTAGTTCGCTTTCTGCACTGGGGGCGGCCGGTGAACTTCACGGGCCGCGGTATCAACGTCCGGTCAGAGTTCGGGAGCGACCTTGAGCGGATGTTGATGCTAGGAGCTACGGCCAAGAGCGATGCCGGAGAAGTGACGGGCAAGTTCGGACTCGGCTTCAAGAGCGTGCTCCTTGCGACGGACTCCCCATGTGTTTGGAGCGGCGATCTTTCCTTCAAGGTGGTAGGCGGCTGCCTGCCGGAACGATGGGTGCCGGGGGCGGCGACCCGGGAATCGCAAGCAAGGCACGTGGGGAACGGCAAGGCACTACGTACGACGCTCGTAGAACTTGCCTTGCCTGAAAGCTCCAAACGCGGTGAACTCGGAGACCGATTCTCCGCACTCGCTGGCCTATTGCCAGTGTTCGCTCGCCAGATTCGCAAGGTTACCGTCGATGACGAGGTTCATCACTGGTCGCCAAAGGTGATCGTTGCGGGCGAGTGCATCGTCTCAGTCGGCATGTGCCGGTTGCCTGTTCGGAGCGGATTTGTCACCTCCCGAATTTTGGCCTTCGAGTCGTCGCTTGGTTCAGCGGTCTTGCGCCTTGGTAATGATGGCGTAGCTACTTTCGAACGCTCTGAGCGCCACCCGGTACCCGCCATTTGGGTCACAGCGCCGACGCGTGGCATCGCCGCTCATGGCCTTGTCCTGAACGCGCCTTTCCAGATCGATACTGGCCGCGCCCATGATCCGCTCCGGGTTC
>CAYSKY010000730.1:0-2170 GCA_964431425.1 uncultured Burkholderiales bacterium | reverse complement strand
GTGCCGGCTTACCTGATTGAGCAGCCGGCCGGGCCTTCGTTTCGTTCCGATGACCGGATGTGGTTCTACACCTGCCGACGGCACCGCCATGTGAATGCCACAGGCGTTCGAGCAGTTTTCTTGCACGTGAAGAATTAGAACAGACGCGTGATTGCCTCATTCAGGGCCCGCAATCTGCAATTCGTCGCTTTTCCCCTGTGAAACTGCAATGCCTGCCCCAAACTTCAGATCATCTGCTGGATGACCAGACAGACCCCTGAACCAAGGAGACCATCATGACCATGGCCGACGAACTGCAAAAACTGCAAGCGCTGCGAGAGCAGGGCGCATTGACCGAAGAAGAATTCATCCTCGCGAAAAAACGCGTGATCGATGGCGAGCCTGCACCCGAGCCGTCGCGTGCCCGGGCCGAACCGCCTCCGCATGCACTCAATCAACTGCGCCGCTCGGTGTCGGATCGCTGGATCGGTGGCGTGGCCGGCGGGCTGGCGGAAATGACCGCCATCCCCACCTGGGCGTGGCGCATCCTGTTCATCCTGACCACACTGCTGCATGGTCTGGGCATCCTGATGTACCTGCTGCTCTGGGTGTTCGTGCCGCTGGCGCCGGTGCCCATGCGCATCACGCCCCAGCCCACCGACCACGTGGTGCCGCCCGGCGCTTGAAAACCGCGCGGTGAGTGCCATTTAGGCAGTAGGGCACCACCGCAAACCCGCCATTCCCGCCGTGCGGACGCCTGCGGATCGATTTGATCCAAAGGCGCCCGCGCGGCGGGAATGGCGTTTTTGAAGTCCTGTGCGGCGCTCCATGCCAGCCTTTCCGGTTAAGCTTCGCCCTGAAACCCATGGCACGGGAACTTTACGCGCCGCTGCCAGACTGTCTGAATGGCTGGATCGTTCCGGCCCCCGAATCTTGCATATTTCAAACATGAAAAAGCTTTACCTCGTACTGGCGGTTGCCGGCACTTTAGGCGCCACCGGCTGTACCGTACGTACCGCGCCGTCCAACACGCCCATTGAATCGCAGGTCAATGAGGTGGCGGTGGCCGCCATGGCAGCTGAACTGGCGCCCGAACCGAAGCTGTACACCACCCAGACTTTTGACTGGGTCGACGCCAGCCGCAACCGCGCCGTGCCGGTGCGTGTGTACCTGCCGGCCATGGCTGCTGCCGGTGGCGCCGCGACCCAGGTGCCGCTGGTGGTGTTCTCGCACGGAATCGGCGGCTCCCGCGAGGGGTACAAGTACCTCGGGCGTTACTTCGCCGCCAATGGTTACGCCAGCCTGCATGTGCAGCACATCGGCAGCGACCGCCAGATCTGGTTCGGCAACCCGTTCGGCCTGTGGTCCCGTCTGAGCGGGGCGGCGCAGGAGAACGAAGTAGTTGATCGTGTCCGCGACGTCGGCTTTGCGCTCGACCAGTTTCTGGGCGGCGAGCTCGGCGCTCGTGTTGACCCCAGTCGGATCGTCGCAGCCGGCCATTCCTATGGGGCCAATACATCCATGATGCTGGCCGGTGCAAAAGTGGAGCACGACGGCAAGGTGATTTCGATGCGCGACCCACGCTTTCGTGCCGCCATCCTGCTCTCCGCACCGCCGTTCTACGGCCTGGGTGACCCGAAGCAGATCCTCGCCAACGTGGATATTCCCACACTGCACATCACCGCGACCGACGACGACATCCCCATCCCCGGCTATCGATCCGGTGTTTCCGACCGCATCGAGGTGTACCAGGCCATGGGCAACGGCAAGGGCGCACCGAAGGCGCTAGCGATCTTCAAGGGCGGCTCCCACAGCATCTTTACCGATCGACTCGGCACCGGCGGTTTCGAGCTCAACCCCAAGGTCAAACTGGCGACCCGCGACCTCGCGGTGAGTTTCCTCAACAGCCTCTACCGCGACGACCCGGCCGCACTGGGCAGCTGGCCGGAGCGCTACAGCGCACTGGTGGACAAGTTTGAGCGGCAGGTGGTGCGGGCGAACTAGGTTTCGCTTTGCGAAGCCTCTCACCTCAATCATTAGTACCCGGATGAGCACCCAGTTCCCGCAAGTGTTTTCCGCGCTTCGAGACATCCTCAGACGCCATGCCGGTGCGCTGGTCATCACGGAAGACTCGCCATGTTGCTTTCGCCTCGAAGGCGGCATGCATCCTGCGCACAAGAAGCCGTTCCCG
>CAYSKY010000729.1:0-2171 GCA_964431425.1 uncultured Burkholderiales bacterium | reverse complement strand
AGGCGGAGGCGCTCGAAAAGCTCTCGGACGAGGCCAACAAAACCTCCGAAACGGCGCTCAATCCGCACCACAAGCTGTCGATGTCCATGACCTTCATCCAGATCGCCATTTCGCTGGCTTCGATTTGCGTACTCACGCGCCGGCGCTGGATGCTGGGCCTCGCCGGTGTTGGAGGCGCGGTGGGAATCGGCTACTGGATTGCGGCCTACACAATCACCGGCCTCGCACACTGAACGTCCAGCATTGGTGAGGCTTCCAGGGCATTTTTGGCCTGGGGGCCGCACCAGTGCTTGAGTTTGTGCCTACGGTCAGAGGTTGCCGGCGAACAGTTTGCGGACGAACATGTCCCGAAAGCTCTTCGCTTCGGCGAGCCCCAGGCGTTCCAGGTAGGCGTGCGGCGCCTCCTTGCCTTCCCACAGGCTTTTTACCGCCATCGTCACCAGTTCGGTCGGATGTCCGGTGGCGCGCTTGAGCCGTTTCAGCGCACGCACAATATGCAGTTCGTCCTCGGTGAGGTCGGTGCCGAAAGGGAAATCCGGCAACAGGCCTGCGCGACTGTGGGGATGCAGTTTGTCATCCAGAACTGCCGGCAAATTGTGCCGGTACCGGTCCGGGATCTCGTAACTGCTCTCCAGCTTGCCGTGCGCCTTGGCCTCCTTCAGCAGCGCGGGCTGGAAGCGAGAATCGGAGACCGCCAGCAGGCGCCGGATCACTTCCGCATCCGGCTGGCCCCGAAGGTCGGCGACGCCATATTCGGTGATCACCACGTCACGCAGGTGGCGCGGAATGGTGGCGTTGCCGTAGTTCCAGACGATGCTGCTATGCGTGCCGTCGCGATGCTCATGGGTGGACCGCAGCATCATCAGCAGGCGGGCATCCGGCAGGGCGTGCGACATCGCCACGAAGTTGTACTGTCCGCCGACGCCGCTCACTACCTGCCCGGACTCCAACGTGTCGCTGACGGCGGCGCCCAGCAGCGTCATCATCATGGTGGTGTTGATGAAGCGTGCCTTCCTCCGCTGCGCGCGCTTGAGCGCATCGTCACCATAGAGCTGGTTGATGAAGGTAATGCGGTTCATGTCGATCTTTGCCAGTTCGGCGGGCGGCATGTCGCGCAGTGCCTGGTAGAAATCACGCGGTCCGAGGAAGAATCCGCCGGTCATGTGAATCCCGCCTTTCAGGCGGGCACCCAGCATGTCGCCGGTGATGGCGGCAAAGGCCGCGGGATCGGCGAGATCGTTGGCGGCGGATGCCGATGATGTCACCAGCATGTCGCCTTCAATGGCAACGTCTGCGCGCAGGATCCCGGCTTCCTGCAAGAACGCTAGGTGGCCAGCGTCCAGATTGGCCGGAATACGCCGCGCTTCCAGCAGGGCCCGCAGGGTTTCCGGCGTCACGTCCGCGGCGGGGATGCGGCCGCTGTTGATGAGGCCCTGCAGAACGGCATCACCGTACACCTCACGCCGGATGACGCCCGCCTCGATGAGCTTCATGAAGCCGTTGACGAACATCTCCGAGCAGCCGTAAAGGCCTTCTTCAAAGCGGCCCAGTTCACGCCCCGCACATCCGTCCGGGCATAGACTTTCGACGATGCCGCGGTAGGCGGCGTTGTCGCGGTCGCGCACGATCAGCGCTTGTGCGATCGCATCGCCCAGTGCGCCGATGCCGATCTGCAGTGTGCCGCCGTCTGCCACCAGACTGGAAGCGTGCAGGCCGATGGCGTAGTCGGCGGTGCTGACCTTGTTGTTGGGGGGCGCGAACACGGCATGGGTCGCCGCCGCGTCGGTGACAATCACATCAAAAAAGCCCCCGCTGATTTCCGCGCCATTGGGCATGAAGGGCAGTTCTCGATTTACCACGCCAATTACCAGCATGTTGCCGCCCGCCGCGCGTGCCGCCTCGACCACATCGACGCTGACATCGGTGTTGCTGGACAGCGAGAATTCCATCGCCCCGGCCGGCCCGCGCGCGGCAACCGCCTGCGCCAGCACATTGAGCCCCAGTACCGCCATGTCGCGACCGACAAAGGTGTAATTGGTGGAAATGTAGTGCTGCTGCGCGAGGTCGTTGTGCAGGTAGTCGCCGGTCTTCAGGAAGAATTCGAAGACTTCGATATTGGCGGGCAGCGTTCCAGCCCGCAGGTCTTTCACGTATTGCAGGTCGGGATAGTC
>CAYSKY010000728.1:0-2171 GCA_964431425.1 uncultured Burkholderiales bacterium | reverse complement strand
GTCGGAATGAATGAGGGTCAGCGTGGGTGGGCTGGCCCCGGTGATGGCGGGTGCATCGAGTTCCACCTTTTCGATGGACGCGAAGCGGTCGCTGATTTTCTTGCTGGTGATGGCTACGTCGTCAACATCCTTGTTGGCCTGTCGGATATGGTCTGCAAGCTTGCGCATGCGCTCATCAAATCGGCCGAACTCCTTGCCCAGCTTGCCGAGTTCGTCCTGGATGATGTGGATCTGCTTGCGGGTTTCCACATCCTTCAACACGGCACGTACGGTGTTCAGCACCGCCATGAGCGTGGTCGGAGACACAATCCACACACGCTTGTTCTGCGCAAACTCCACCACATCGCGATGGTGTGCATGAATCTCGGCGAATACCGCTTCGGCAGGTACGAACATCATCGCACCGTCGGAGGTGACGCCGGGGATGATGTACTTGGAGGAGATGGCCTCGACGTGCCGGCGGATGTCGGCCTTGAAGACGGCCGGCGACACCTTGTCGGGACCGTCGGAAATCAGCCGTTCGTAATTTTCGAGCGGAAACTTGGAATCCACCGCGATCAAACCGACCGGCTCCGGCAACTTCAGCACGCAGTCGGCGATCACCTGGTGGCCGGCATAACTGAACCCGTACTGAAACTCAAACGAGGTCTCGGGCAGCATGTTGCGGATGATCTGTTCCAGCTGCATTTCGCCGAAGGCACCGCGCGACTTCTTGTCTCCCAGCAGCTGCTGAAGGCTCACCACGTTAGTGGTCAAGCCGTCGAGCTTCTTCTGCGCTTCGTCGATGGTCGCAAGGCGCGCCATGACATTGGCAAAGGTATCGTTGGTTTTCTTGAAACCCTCCTCAAGGCGCTCGTTGACCTTGCCGCCGATTTCTTCAAGGCGCTTGTCGGTGGACTTGGTGAGTCCCTCAATCGTGGCCGTAATCTGCGCAGTCACCAGTCGCATCGTAGACTCGATTTTTTCCTGCTGGATCAGGCTCTGCTCGGCGAGCTTTTCCAGCGTGCCGCCCAGCATGGCAGCCTTGAGGGCATCCTGCTTTTGCTGGATATCCAGCGTCAGTGCGGCAAGCTGGCGGATCAATTCTTCGCGGTTGGCGGCGAGATTCTGCGTCTGTTCCGATTGCAGCGTGTTGATCGACTGCCGGACGCGCTCCGCGGCATCAAGCTGGCTGGCGGCGATGCGATCGCCCTGCTTGGCAAGCCCGTCAGCGAGATCGGTCAGGACGGCGCGGTGGCGCGCTTCGTCGGCAGCGACGGTATCAGCGGGCCGCGCGGCACGCACAGTCAGCGCGAGCCAGACGACCGCCACCACCAGCACGGCGACCACAAAAACCAGGAGGATGACCAGCGTCGACAATTCCACGATGTCCGGACCCCGAATTATTCAAACTCCAGCACCGGCGCGCCCTCCAGGCCAAAAATAGCCTGGGAACCGCGCCAATGCAGGACTTTAACCCTGAATTGAACTACGCCGCCTCGCGGCTCGCACGCTTGCGCTCATGTTCCAGCAGGAAGCGCTTGCGGATGCGAATCGTCTTCGGGGTGATTTCCACCAATTCATCATCATCGATGAATTCGATGGCCGATTCCAGCGTGAGTTTGATGGGCGGCGTGAGCGTCACGGCCTCATCGGTACCCGAAGCGCGCACGTTGGTGAGCTTCTTGCCCTTGATGGGGTTGACCACCAGGTCGTTGTCGCGGCTGTGAATGCCGATGACCATGCCTTCGTACAAACGGTCGCCGGGCGAGACAAACATGCGCCCGCGATCTTCAAGATTCCACAGCGCGTAGGCCACCGCCTCGCCCTGCTCGCCGGAGATCAGCACGCCGTTGTGACGTGACGGCAGGTCGCCCTTGACCGGCGCGTATTCGTCGAACACGTGGCTCTTGATACCGGTGCCGCGCGTCATGTTCATGAAGTCGGTCTGGAAGCCAATCAGGCCGCGTGCCGGGATGCGGTAATCCAGGCGAACCCGACCGCGTCCGTCCGGTACCATGTCTTGCAGGTCGGCACGGCGCTGGCCCAAGGCTTCCATCACGGCGCCCTGGTGCGTTTCTTCCACATCGACCGTCAGCATTTCGTACGGCTCGCACTTCTGGCCGTCGATATCCTTGAGCACCACGCGCGGCTTGCCAACTGCCAGCTCTTAACCTTCACGACGCATGTTC
>CAYSKY010000727.1:466-2181 GCA_964431425.1 uncultured Burkholderiales bacterium | reverse complement strand
GCGCTCGACACGCTGTTCAACCATCCGAATGTCGGCCCGTTCATCGGCAAACAACTGATCCAGAAGCTGGTGTCCTCCAACCCCTCCGCCGCCTATGTTTCACGGGTAGCCGCCGTCTTCAACAACAATGGCAGTGGCGTACGGGGCGATATGAAGGCGGTGGTCAGGGCCATCTTGCTGGACCCCGAAGCGCGGGCGGCCTCCGGCAGCGTCACCAACTCGGGAAAACTGCGGGAACCGGTGGTGCGATTTGTGCACTGGATGCGGTCGTTCAACGCGCGCTCCAACGACGGACGATTCATCCTGGGCACCCTGCTTGACCCGGCTTCCCAACTGGCGCAATCGCCCATGTACTCGCCATCGGTGTTCAATTTTTTCCGGCCGGGCTACATCCCGCCCAACAGCCGTGTCGGCAACGTCGGGCTGGTGGCACCTGAAGCGCAGATCATCAACGAAACCTCCGTTGCTGGCTACCTGAACTTCATGCGCAGTGTCATCGCCACCGGCGCGGGCACCAGCGTCGCCGGGGTACGCGACATCCAGCCGGACTACGCGGCTGAACTCGCACTGGCCACCAATCCGGATGGGCTCGTCGATCGCGTCAGCCTGCTGCTCACCGGCAACACGCTCTCGGCGACCACGCGCACCCGCATCCGCGATGCCGTCGCCACCGTGAACATCGGCACGGCCAATCCGGCCAATGACCAGCGCAATCGCGTCAATCTCGCCATCTTCCTGACGATGGCCAGTCCCGAATACATTTTCCAGAACTGAGGCTACGACCATGATCCTGCTGAAACAATCGCGCCGCGAGTTCCTGAAGGCCGGCGCACGACTGTCGGTGGCCGGGTCGGCCGCCCCCTTCGCACTCAACCTGGCCACCATCGGTGCGGCGGCTGCGCAGACCGTCACCGACTACAAGGCGCTGGTCTGCCTGTTCATGTATGGCGCCAATGATCACAACAACACCGTGATTCCGTATGACGCCGCGAACTACAACGCCTACAACAGCGCGCGCGCCTCCATTGCGCGACCGCTGTCTGAACTGCTGCCGTTGACGCCGGTGACGCCACTGACCGGCGCGAACGCCGGCCGCCAGTTTGCATTGCCGACCGAACTCACCCCGCTCAAGACCATCTGGGATGCCGGCAAGATGGCGGTACTTGCCAATGTGGGTCCCCTGCTGGTACCCATCACCAAGGCGCAATACAACAGCGGCACGGCACCGCTGCCGCCGAAGCTGTTCTCACACAACGACCAGCAGTCAATCTGGCAGGCCAGTGCACCCGAGGGCGCGCGGGAAGGCTGGGGCGGTCGCATCGGCGACCTGATGGCTTCGCAGAACTCATCCACCATCTTCACTTGCAATTCGGTCAGTGGCGCCGCCGTATTTCTGGCCGGACAGTCCACGGTGGCCTACCAGCTCAGCACCGCCGGCTCGACAGCGATCGGCGGCCTGACCGGTTCTTTGTTCGGCTCGCCCACCGCCGCCTCCACGTTCCGCACCCTCATTACTGCGGGCGGCAACAACATTTTTACGCAGGACCTTGCCGAGACCACCACGCGGTCCATCGACGCCAACACCCTGTTGTCGGCGGCACTGGCAAGTGCGCCGGACCTGCCGCTGCCGGCGTCCCTTGCCACCAGCAACCTGGGAGCACAGTTAAGGTTGGTCGCGCGCATGATCGCCATGCGCAATTCGCTCGGCGCCAGGC
>CAYSKY010000727.1:0-456 GCA_964431425.1 uncultured Burkholderiales bacterium | reverse complement strand
GTGTTCTTCGTCTCGCTCGGCGGCTTCGATACCCATGATGACCAGCTCACGACCCAGCCGGGGCTGCACAGCCAGGTGGCCAACGCGCTCAAGTACTTCTACGACGCGACCGTGACACTCGGCGTGGCGAACAGCGTCACCGCCTTCACCGGCAGCGACTTCGGCCGGACGCTTACCACCAACGGCGATGGCTCCGACCACGGTTGGGGATCGCACCACTTCATCGTCGGCGGCGCGGTGCAGGGGCAGCGCTACTACGGCACATTCCCCGCGATGGGTTTGAACAACAACGACGAAGTCGGCTCCGGCCGCCTGCTGCCGTCCACGTCAGTCGATCAGTACGCGGCCACGTTGGCGCGCTGGTTCGGAGTGAGTGAAAGCAACCTTGGCCTGGTGGTACCGAACATCGGCGGTTTCGCCACCTCCAACCTCGGCTTCATGGGGTGAGCCCGGGGT
>CAYSKY010000726.1:0-2181 GCA_964431425.1 uncultured Burkholderiales bacterium | reverse complement strand
TTCCACACCTGTTTCGGGAGTCGCTCAAGTTCGACACCTTCACCGGTGGCGGGGCCTGGCGGGTCAATGCCGATGCCATCGAGGTTGATATTGACGACATCGAGCTCGCCAACACCGACCTCGCCGGCAAATTCACCGGCCGCTACTGGCGCTACCGGGCGACCGGCGCCAAGGCGGCTGAGGAAAAAGGGCCGGGTTCGCTGGACCTGACCGGCAGGTTTTCCCGCATCCGCGCCACCGGTGTACCCAACTACCTGCCCAATGGAATCTCCAACTCGCGCGATTACGTGGAATGGGCGGTACGCAGCGGCGAGATTACCTCGGCGGATCTGGTCTTCAAGGGCACCATCTACGATTTTCCGTTTCATCTCGGGCAGGGCGGCACTTTCCGCATCGCGGCGCGTGTGAAGGACCTGGATCTTCGCTACGCCGAGGGCTGGCCGGTGGTCAACGGCATCGGCGCCGACCTGTTGTTTGAGAATACCCACTTTGAGGCGCTGGTAGACACCGCGAAGATTTTCAACACACCGCTGAAAAAGACGCGCGTGGCGATTGACGACTTCGCCAATACGCCGCCGATGCTCACCATCGACGGGGCAGCTGACGCGCGTGCCGAAGAAGCGGTGCGCTACATCCGCGAAAGCCCGCTGCTGGATTCCATCGGTGGATTCACCCGGTTTGTTTCGCTCGATGGCCCCGGGCGGTTGGACCTGCAACTGAACATTCCGCTGGGCCAGGTCAATCCGAACAAGATCCCGACACGCTTCACCGGCAAATATGCGATGAGCCGCGGTCACGCCAAACTGGCGCTGGGCGATCGCGAGCGCGGCACCGACATCAACGCCATCAACGGCAGCATCACGTTCACGGAAGCGGCGACGCGTGCCAGCAACATTACCGGTGTGGCGTTCGGCAACCCGGTGACGGTCAACATCAACAGCACCGACACCGGGCTCAATACCGATTTCACCGCCCGTGCTTCGCTGGCAGCGCTGGTCGACATCATTCCCTTCACGATGCCCCAACAGGTCAGTGGCACCACCGATTTCACCGGGCGTGTGGCGTCACGCAATGGTGGCGTGGATGTCAGTGTCGACTCCACGCTGGAAGGCGTGGGCTCGGCACTGCCATATCCACTTGGCAAGGCCACCAGCGAAGCGCGCAAGCTTCGCCTGCAATTTCGCGATACCGGGCAGCGCAGCGAGCGCATTCTGGTGAGCCTCGCTGGCAATGCCGCGGCCGCTGGCGCCGATGCGGCAGACTCGCGGATCGAGGCGCGTTTTCAGCGGCTATTCGACGCGGCGGGCAATGCCGCCGGTTTTTTTGGCGGAATTGCCAGTGCCGGCGAGCCGCTGGCGGACGCGGCACCGCCGGAAGGCTTGTGGCTCGCGGGCACGCTGCCGCAGTTTGATTTCGACGGTTGGCGCCTGGCCTATGAAAACTTCTATCCACCTGCGCCGGCCGGCAGCCCGGCTGTTTCGCAACCATCGCCTCTGGCCGGATTCGATTTCAAGCTCGGGAGCCTGAATGCCTACGGCCGGCCGTTCAAGGCCATGACCATCAAAGGCCGCCATGCCAACGAGGACTGGTGCATGACCGTCGACAGCACCGAAGCCAGCGGCGACTTCACCTGGCGCCCGGGCGCATTCAGCGACCGCGGCTCTATGCGCGCACGCCTGGCGCGGTTCTCGCTGGCCGACGAATTGCCGACTGCGGGGCCGGTTGCGCCGCCGAATCCCAATGAACGTATCGCCGACTTTCCGGCGCTCGACATTATTGCCGACCGCTTTACGTTCAAGGAACGCGAGTTGGGCAAGCTGGAATTGCAGGCCACCCCGCTGGGCGCCAACTGGCGCATCGACTCGCTGCGGATCAGCAATGGCCATGCGAAGCTGGACATGGACGGACTCTGGCAGCGTTACGGTGATCCGCAGAATCCTGACGGCCGCTCGCGAACGGCAATGAACCTTAAGCTGGAGACCAGCAACCTCAACGCCCTGTTCGACCAGTTCGGGTACGGCGACTACATGAAAGGCGGCAAGGCGCAGCTGGAGGGGCAGCTTGCCTGGCCCGGTCACACGTACCAGTTCCAGACTTCCACCTTGTCGGGCCATTTGAAAATGTCCGCCACCGACGGTCGTTTCGCCAAGATCGAACCGGGCGCGGGCAAGCTTTTGGGTC
>CAYSKY010000725.1:0-2182 GCA_964431425.1 uncultured Burkholderiales bacterium | reverse complement strand
CATGTATCTCGCTGCAAACTGGCTTTTGCGACGCCGGCGCAACTTCCCGGCGCTGCTGCTGATCTGGCTGGAAGTACTCGGGCATGCCGCCATCGGTTCGATGCTGGTCGGCTGGGAAAGCGGTTTTCATTACTACCTGCTGATGTTCATTCCCGCCATCGTGGTCAGCGGACGGCGCGGTACCACGCTGTTCCTGCTCGCTCTGTTGCTGTCGTTCTACCTGGCGCTGCACTTTGTGTCAGGGCATTTCGGCGTATTGGCGCCGCTCTCGGGAACAGGACTGTCCATCGTCCACACCATCAACGTGGCCATCGTGTTCGCCATGGCGTCCTATACGGCGCGTTTCTATTACAACACTGTGCGCCGCGCCGAGCGCCAGCTCATTGAACTCGCCACGCGCGATTCGCTGACCGGGCTGGCCAACCGCCGCAATCTGCTCGAGCGCACCGAACACGAGATCACGCGCACCAAGCGGTCGGGCGAGCCGATTTCGCTGATCCTCGCCGACATCGATCACTTCAAGCGCATCAACGACACCCTCGGACATGAAGTCGGTGACCGGGTCATCGTGCATGCGGCCGGGCAACTCTTGCAGGCCTGCCGCGAGCAGGACATCGTTTCGCGCTGGGGCGGCGAGGAGTTCCTGCTGGTTCTGCCGTCAACCGGTCTTCAAGAGGCCGCGATTCTGGCTGAACGCATCCGTACCTCTCTGGCGACCGGCCCCATGGATAGTACCGGGCGCCAGATTCCGTTTACGCTGTCCTTTGGCATCGCCACCATGGCGGCGGGCGAATCGATCAGCGATGCCATTGCCCGGACAGACCGGGCGCTATACCGCAGCAAGGCGCAGGGCCGCGATCGGGTGACGCTCGAGGAATAGTGCCGACCGGGGCCGGCAAACCCGCCGGCCAGCCCCGTGGTGAACGTTATTTGCCCAGCTTGACCGCTGCGCCGCTGGTGGTGTCGTAGGCGCTGCCATCCACCAGGCTGATGCGATAGAACTCGCGCAGCACATTGCCCATGAAGCCGATTTCGACGATGGACACCTCCTTGAACTGGGTGTTGATGCCCTCAGGCAGCACCTTGTTCATTTCATCGGCGACACCTTTCATGGCGGCCTGGATGCGCTCTTCATACCGGGTCATGCTGTAGACCAGCGTGTTGTGCGGGTTATGGGAGGCGGTTTCCTTGCCGTCCTTCATCACGTTCACACCGCTCACGCCCACCGTGCGGGTGAGTTCCTTGGCCACGTCGCTCATGTTGGCGTAAACCGGCCCGGTGCAGCGCGGCAGCGGGCCGTCGCGCAACGGCGTGAGTGCGGCCGTGGCAACGGTGTTGAACGACATCATGTCCTGGTAGCCCTTGCCGCTTTTCACCACGCCCAGGTCAAACCACCACGGCGCGCCGGCGCCTTTGGACGCCTCGGTGTTGTAGAAGTCCTTCAACGTCAGCGTCAGAACCGGCGGCACCTTGTCGAGCGCCTTGAGCATTTTGGCCGGCGTGGCCGGGTCCGCGCTGTGAATATGCACCACGGTGACATGCTGCAGGTTGAAAGTGCGTGCCTCGGCCTTCAGCCCCAGGGCGTTGAGGCGCTCGCGCAGCGGCGGGTAGATCTTGTTGTCGAGGATATCCGTCACATCCTTGGGCAGTCGGTACACCAGCCCGTAGGTGGCCTTGTGTTCACGGAAGTCAGGCTTGCCGATGGCACTGTTGTCGATGCCGGATTGGGCAGAGGCCGCGCCCGCAGCGCCGAGGCAGCCGGCGGTGGTGAGAATAGCGAGGAAAAGTCGGTAGGTATTCATGCTGGCGTCTCCTGAAGGTTGGTTGACTGGAACCGTAGCAGTGCCCGCCGGGGCGGGCCGTTCTTTCAGCAGGCTGCCTGCGGAAGACGACAGTCCTGTGACACGCAGTTGCCGTGACGCGGAAGCTCAAACAGGTGAACAGCCCGCCGTCGACGCGATTGCGCCACCGGCGGGCCTGCGGTCATTCAACGCCAATCGGCGAGGCGCGTCAATTGCGCGCCCGGCGTACGGTTCAGCCTTCGTTGGCGGACAACTGGTCATCCCCGGCGCTGGGCACCAGTGACGGCCGGCCAACGATAAGCGGGTCCACCGGCCCGATCGCGGCGGCGTCGCGCTTGCCGTAGGGCAGGCGGTGCAGCAGGTAGCGCAGGGCGTTGAGG
>CAYSKY010000724.1:0-2183 GCA_964431425.1 uncultured Burkholderiales bacterium | reverse complement strand
TTTTCGCCTTCACAAGCGCTTACTTAAACGTGTAAGCCGCGCGCGCAATGAAGTTGGTACCTTGCGGCTGGTACCAGGTGGTGTTGAACGGCCGAGCCAGCGGGTCAAACTGAGGACGTTCGTTGGTGATGTTACGCACGGTCAAACCCAGACTGAGGTTCTTGAAGCCGCGATATTCCGTGCCAACGTCCAGCGTCATCCACTCGCTCACCGTGCAATGTGCCAGGTAGGAGTTGAAGGGATTGCCGCAATCGCGAATGGCGGCCAGACCAGAGCCGTTTTCCGGATTGATAAATGCCTTGAACTTGCCCACATAGTTGAGCACGCCCGTATTCACCCAGTTGCCGGTGCTCCAGCTTGCACGCAGATTGGCACGCCAATCAGGCGCGTTGCGGAACCCGTTGAAGCTGATCTGCGGGTCGTTCGGCGCACCTGAACCACGCTGTTCCAGGTAGTAGGTTGCGTTCAGGCCCGTCGCCAATTTGCCCCAGGCGCCCAGAGACATCGAGTAGCGCAGATCGAAGTCGAGACCGCGAACGGTTGTCTTGCCGGCGTTCTGGAAACCGAGGACCACGCTCTGCAAAGCGCCCGGATCGTTCGGCACGCGCGAGTCGGTATTGTTGCGGTCACGGGTGATCTTGCCCTTGAAGCGAGGATCGTTGGAGTCCTCGTTCAGCAACACGGTCGTCAGTGACTCAAAGCCGATTTCGTTGCGACGCACAACGCTGAAGTAGTCAACGCTGAGGCTCGCATCCTTGATGGGCTCAAACACGAAACCTGCAGAGTAGGTTTCCGCCTTCTCCGGTTGAACATTCGGATTGGCGGAAATCAGGCCGGTGATCGAGACGCCGCAACCGACAGTCAATGTCGGCCGGTTGCATCGCTTCGGATCATCAACACCGTTGAAGAAACCGGACACGGCCGACTTCGAGATTTCCGTCAGGGAAGGTGCACGGAAGCCACGGGCAAAACTACCCCGGACCTTCAGCACCGACGTCGGTGACCATGATGCAGCCACTTTCGGAGTCAGGGAACTGCCGTAATCGGAATAGCGGTCGTACCGGACAGCGGTCTGTACCTCGACATTCTTCACAACCGGCAGGTTCAACTCGCCAAACAGCGTAGATACGTTGCGATCACCGTCGGCCGACGCAACGCCGCGGCCGTAAACATTGCCGATGGTCTTGTTGAAGTCGGGGCGCACGATACGGTCTTCTTTGCGGAATTCAACACCAACCGCCACGCCAACCGGTCCACCCGGAAGCTTGCCAATTTCCCCGGAACCCTTGATATCAAAAATGGTGAAGGTCGAGGTCGCCTTGTCTTTGGCGTCAATCCGCAGCGAATTGGCGGTCACGGCACCGGTATTCGGCGACAGGAAGTTGAACTGGCTTCCTGTAATACCCTTGATCATCTCGGCATAGTTGATCGAGTTGTAGTTGATGGTCTCTTGCTCGGAGCGGTTGTACAGCAGGCTCGATTCAACATCAAATGTACCGATCAGCGTCTTGACACCGAAGACAGCGCGCGTTGACTTGCTGTCGACTTCGTTGTCCTGAGGACCAACCGCGTCAAAACGTCCGCGGAATGTGGTCGCACGAGCAAACGGGTTGTTCGGGTGGCCGACCGGCAACGTCGTCGGGCCTGGATTCAAGGTACCGGTGCTGGGGTTGAAGGTCGCGCCAACGCCAAAACCAACTGCGACCGGGAAGCCCGTAAAGTAGGTGTTGCTATGAACGTAGCTGCCTTCGGCATACAAAGACGTGGTGCTGTTCAGGTCGTAGGTGCCACGCACGAAGAAGCTCTCGCGTTCCGTTTTCGGCACGATTTCCGAGCGCGACACGTTGTCATAAAGGCAAACATTGCCCGAAGCACCGCCCGCGCCGGTCAAATTGAAACCGTTGAAGTTCCAGGGCACGATGCTGCTCTGCGGGCAGGTTGCACCCGGAGAAGCCACCACTGCGCCAACACCGTTGGTGATGTAGGTGAGGAAGGGCGAGAATGCCGAACTCACGAGGCCCGTGCCATACACGTCCTTGAATTCCTGGCGATTCAGATGCGGTTCAGCATCGCGGAACGTAACGCGTTCCTGACGATACACCTCGACGTTGCCGAAGACGTTGTAACGGTCTTTGGCGAGATCACCCATGCCGAAGGTCACGGTGGCGGTGCCGGTGTTGTAC
>CAYSKY010000723.1:0-2184 GCA_964431425.1 uncultured Burkholderiales bacterium | reverse complement strand
GGCCGACACCAAAGGACACGGCGATCACCAGCGCGATGATCCAGTGAAAGGCGATGGAGATACCGTTGTAACGCAGGGTGTTCATGGGCGGGCTCCGGCTCTCAACTGTCTGCGCCTTCAAAGGCCTGGCGCAGCAAACGGAGCTTGGCGCGCATATCGGCCAGGTCGGCGTCGGAAAACTGTGAAAACGCGGGTTTGAGGTAGGCCATATGCTCGGGGAAGATCCGGTCAAACAGCGCATTGCCTTTGCGTGTCAGGCGGATGATGAAACTGCGGCCATCTTCAGCCGAGGGCATGCGTTCGAGGATCTTTTTGGCTTCCAGCCGGTCCAGCACGCCGGTGAGGGTGCCTTTGGTCATGAGCGTCTTCTCGCCGAGTTCCTTGCAGGTCATCCCCTGGGTGTTGCCCAGCGTGGCGACGATGTCAAACTGCGCGGGCGTCAGGTCCAGCTGCCGTACGTGCGCCGCGGAGAAGTGCTCGAAGGCGCGGGCGCATTCAACGAGTTCACGTACCACAACGATAAAGCGCTTGTGTTGCATGGCGGGGGGTTCCCGGTTGGGTGGTCATGATGTGTCTGGTCCGGAGCATCGCGTTTTTGGGGCGCGGTTCTTCGGAGCAATATTTAGTTCGTGTTAGAACTATATTGGGGAATTGGGAGGCTGTCAATATGCGACCGGCGGGATTGCAGCAGTCCTAGCGCTCAGGCATTGCGGCGCTGGAGAAGTTCCGCACCAGAGTGCTGAAGTTCCAGCACATACGCGCCGGGAATCGCCTGATGCCGGACGTGTTACCGCCGAAACAGCCCGCGCCGGTAATCGGGCCAGCGCGTGAAGGCGATGAAGTTCTCCGCCGTCTCCACCAGATCCGCGTTCACGTACTTGACGTTGGCACCCGGAGGGCCATTGTGGCACCAGGCGACAACGCGTTCGACATCACCCTCCGCGCCCTGCAGCATGGCTTCCACGTTGCCGTCATCGCGGTTGCGCACCCAGCCGTTGACCTCCAGCGCCTGGGCCACCGCGCGCATGGACTCGCGAAACCCGACGCCCTGCACGCGGCCGGTGATTTCGAGCCGGACGGTAATGGTCGGGTCGCTCATTCGTCGTGCCGGATGTTCTTGCTGCGCACGGCCTTCACGGTCGCACGCGTCTTCTTGGCTTCGATGCGCCGCTCTTTGGATGCGCGCGTCGGCTTGGTGGCTAGGCGCTTTTTCGGCACATGGTTGAGCTTCTTCAGTCGCTCGATGAGGCGATCAAAGGCCACTTCCTTGTTGCGAAATTGCGAGGAGGAGTCCTGCGCAATGACCACTACACCCGAAGGCAGGTGCGTGAGGCGAATTGCCGAGTTGGTCTTGTTGACGTGCTGTCCGCCAGGGCCGGAGGCGCGGTAGGTGTCCACGCGCACTTCCTGCTCGAGCGTGTCACGATCCACCGCGTACGGCGGTAGCCGCAGCGGCAGGTCACGATCAGGCACGGCGGCTGGATCCCCGCCTGCGCGGGGATACTTTGAAGCCGCGGCTACGCAAGTCCCTGCGGACTTGTGGACGGCAAGAAGCCTGAGCCGCATGCAGGCGGCGAGGGCAGTCCGTCGCCGATCGCGCGGCGCTTTGCTTGCGCTCTTGGACGGAACGCGTCATTTGATGCGCATCCCCGGTACAGCACCACCGTCCGGCGACAGCAGGTACACGCCTGTGCCGTCGCCGGCCGCCAGCACCATGCCCTGTGATTCGCCGAAGCGCATCTTGCGCGGCGCGAGATTGGCGACCATCACGGTCAGGCGCCCGACCAGGTCTTTCGGGTTGTAGGCAGAGCGAATGCCGGCAAACACCGTGCGCGTTTCAATGCCGAGGTCCAGCGTGAGTTTCAACAACTTGTCTGCTTCTGCCACAAACTCGGCATCGAGGATCTTCGCCACCCGCAAATCCAGGCGACCGAAATCATCGATGGAAATGGTCTCGGCGATGGGTGCGACCACAATCGGCTTCGGGGGTTCGACCGGCTGCAGCGCAAATTCCGTCGGCGTGGTTGGCGTTTCGGCGGCGGCCTTGCTGTCGGCCTTGGCGGGCTTTGATTCGGCCGCTTCTTTCGGCGGCTCCATCAAGGCGTCGATCTGCTTTGGGTCAATGCGGCCCATGAGGTGCTTGTAGGGCTTGATCTCGTGGCCGTCTTTCAGCGACTTGGAGAC
>CAYSKY010000722.1:0-2188 GCA_964431425.1 uncultured Burkholderiales bacterium | reverse complement strand
GCAAGATGGATGCCTCCGAGTTCAAGGAATACATCTTCGGGATGCTGTTTCTCAAGCGCTCTTCCGACATCTTCGACCAGCGGCGCGAGGAAGTGATCCGCGTAGAGATGGAAGGCGGCAAGACAGATGCCGGAGTCGTTCAATTTCATTTTCTCTTGTCCTTTATGGACTTGCGTTCAACGGAACGACCGTGCGCACCATGCACGTGTCCGGCCGCGCTGGAGCCGCCCTCGGAGCCTTGGCGAGCAAGCTCATTCAAGATGCCGCAGTGGGCAGCATCCCGCGCTTCCTGACACAAATCCCGCAGCCCTTTGAGTTGCCGCTCCAGCGAACGCAATTCTCGAATGCGGGCGGCGACATGGCCGATGTGTTCATCAAGCAAAGCATTTACCTCACCGCAGTTCTCGTTGGGCGCATCCTTGAACCGCAGGAGGACGCGGATTTCGTCGAGTGTCATGTCCAGCGACCGGCAGTGGCGGATAAATGACAGACGTTCCGCGTGTGCCTCACCGTAGATACGGTAATTGCCTTCGGTGCGCGTCGTTTCAGGCAAAAGGCCTTCGCGCTCGTAGTAGCGGATGGTTTCCACTTGCGTGCCGGTGGCCTTGGCCAGTTCACCGATTTTCATTTACTTCCCTTGACTTGATGTACTGAGGGCATCGATGACGTGCATTTTACTCTCTTGACTCTTTAGTTGCTACAGGGTTTCTAATGGACGGAACAGTAGGAGTCCTCATGAACCAAAATACCAAGCTTGATGAAATTTCTGCTACATCGGAGAGTCGCGGATGTGCCAAGCATTGCTCGCCTGCCGCTGTGCAGACCCACGCACCATTAATCGACGACACGCCAACAGGTGCGACTGTGTTTCGTATTTCCAGCATGGACTGCGCCTCTGAAGAATCTGAGATTCGGCGAGCCCTAGAACCTATCACCGGCATACGTGGTTTAAGCTTTCAACTCGGTGCGCGGACACTGGCTATTGATGCCCCAGCAGACCTTGTGCTGCAAGCGCTGGAAGTGATTCGCAGGGCCGGGTTTGATCCGCAGCCGATTCAACCGCTCGGGGACGAACCTAGCCATTCCGAAAACGATGGCCATGAGCATAATTTTTCGAGTGGTATAGGGCGAATGGTCGGCGCACTGGTGTTGGCCGTGCTTGCCGAAAGCGTTTCGTACTTTGCTCCCGACGCACTGCCTTGGAAAGTGCTGGGCATGGCTGTTGCCGCTATTGCCATCGGCCTTGCGGGGTTGGACACCTATAAAAAAGGTTGGCTTGCGCTCAGAAACGGCAAGCTCAATATCAATGCGCTGATGACGGTCGCTGTCACCGGGGCGTTCCTCCTTGGTCAATGGCCCGAAGCTGCAATGGTGATGGCGCTCTATGCGATTGCTGAACTGATCGAAGCCAAGGCGGTTGATCGTGCCCGAAACGCCATCAAGGGATTGCTGGCACTTGCACCGGATACCGCTGAAGTGCAGCAGCAGGCTGGTTGGCAAACGATGCCCGTTAAGTCTGTGGAACTGGGTGCCATCGTGCGAATCAAGCCTGGAGAGCGTGTGCCGCTGGATGGTGTGGTGACGGCAGGAAACAGCACTATCAATCAAGCGCCTGTTACTGGCGAGAGCATTCCGGTCGATAAAGCGGTGGGCGACGCCGTGTTTGCAGGCACGATTAACGAAACTGGGGCGCTGGAGTTTAAGGTCACTGCCGCCGCCAACAACAGCACTTTGGCACGCATCATTCATGCTGTGGAGCAGGCGCAAGGAACACGCGCACCGACGCAGCGTTTTGTAGATCGCTTCGCTGGGGTCTACACCCCTGTCGTATTTGCGTTGGCGCTTGCTGTCGTGGTGTTGATGCCCTTGCTTACTAGCGTGACATGGATGGAGGCAGCGTACAAAGCCTTGGTGCTTTTGGTGATCGCCTGCCCATGTGCGTTGGTGATTTCAACGCCCGTCACTGTGGTCAGTGGTTTGGCTGCGGCTGCCAAAAAAGGCATTCTTATCAAGGGCGGTGTACATCTTGAAACGGCACGCAAACTCAAAGCCATTGCGTTGGACAAAACCGGCACCATCACCGAAGGCAAACCGAAGCTGGTGGAGTGGCTACTGGTTGATCCAAGCGCAAATAAAGTCGAGGTGGAACGAATTGCGCTGAGTCTGGCTGCCAACTCAGACCATCCTG
>CAYSKY010000721.1:0-2193 GCA_964431425.1 uncultured Burkholderiales bacterium | reverse complement strand
GTGCTGGCCTGGGCCCGCTGTCCCGGATGCCCGACAGCATCCCTGCGGCAACGCAAGCCGCGCTGCGCGACCGCGCCACCAAAATACTGAACGAGCAGATCCGTCCCGCGCAGGAAGCGTTTGCGAAGACGGTGGAAACCGACGTGCTGCCGGTAGCCAAGCCCGCCATCGGCGCTCTGCATTTGCCGGATGGCCGCGCCTACTACACGCATCTGGCGCGCTTTTACACCACCACCGATCTCACGCCCGACCAGATCCACGAGATCGGCAACAAGGAAGTCGCGCGTCTGCGTGCTGAAATGGAAAAGGAAATGGCCGCGTCCGGCTTCAAGGGCACGCTGCCGATGTTCCTGCAATTCCTGCGCACCGATCCGCAGTTCTACGTGAAATCGCGCGAGATTCTCATGGAGAAATCGGCGCGCATTGCCAAGCTGGCTGACAACGAATTGCCGCGCATCTTCGGCAAGATGCCGCGCCTGCCCTACGGCGTGCGTGAAGTGCCGCGTGACATCGAGGAGAACTACACCTCGGCGCGCTACAACCCCGGTTCGCCGCAGCTCGGCATTTCAGGTGGTCTGATGGTCAACACCTCGCACCTCGATCAGCGCCCGCTGTATGAACACCCGGCGCTGATGTTGCACGAGGGTGTGCCCGGCCATCACCTCCAGATCGCCATTCAGCAGGAACTGGGCGACCTGCCGTGGTTCCGCCGCCAGTCGGAGGTCACGGCCTATGTCGAGGGATGGGGCCTGTACTCGGAATTCCTCGGCTACGAAATGGGCATGTACCGCGACTCGTATGAACGCTTCGGCAAGCTCTCGATGGAGATGTGGCGTGCCTGCCGCCTTGTGGCCGACACCGGCATCCACTGGAAAGGCTGGACGCTGGAGCAGGCGCGCACCTGCTTCACCGACAATACCGCGCTCGCGCCCAAGAACATCGAGAACGAACTGCAGCGCTACATTTCCTGGCCCGGCCAGGCGCTGGCCTACAAGATCGGCGAACTGAAATTGCGCGAACTGCGCAAATATGCCGAAGCTGAACTGGGCACGAAATTCGATCCGCGCAGCTTCCATGACGCTGTGTTGTGGGGCGGCCCGTTGCCGATGGATCTGTTGCAAGGGCAGATCGAGCGCTGGGTGGCGGCGGAGAAGAAGCGGGTGGCGCGGTAGCGAACCGATGAGGTCTCCTGGCACAAAACCCTAGCACCAGAGCGCCTCCCAGGCCAAAAATGCCCGGGAAGCCGCGCCAGTGCTTGAGTTTCTACCCCGAGGGCTTCCATTAGATGTGGCGGTTAAGAACGCTGACGCGAAACTCTTCCCTCCCCGACGAAGGCCGGGGTCCAAGTTCCTTGGCGAATGACAATCGCAATTGGACCCCGGCCTTCGCCGGGGAAGGTGGTATTTCGGCTGCGACCCAACATGGTGGGTTGTCGGACCAATAGAAGTTCCTTGGGTGAATCCAGGCTAGCGCTGCCGCCACCCCTCGGCCGCCTCAATCACCCCGACCAACGACGCACCTTTGGCAACCAGCAGACGCAGCGTTTCGGCGTCGCCCTGTGCTGTGATCGTCAAGGCCATGGTCTGCGGCGCAGCGTGGGTGAATTGAAGCTGGTCGATGTTGATACCGCGCGCGGCATAAAGGCCGAGCAGGCGGCAGAGCAGGCCGGTGTCTTTTTCCAGCAGGAATATCTGCTGTTGCTGCAATTCCAGATCGCGTTTCATTTGGGTCATCCCGAAGTCGGTCGCAAGGGCTGCAAGTGTTGCGAGAGCAGCGCAAAACAGCGGCGCGTGGGATCGATACAAGTTGCGGGTGCGGATCGATCCGGCTGACCGGATCGACGCGCGCGACCCGGTCAGCGGCGAATTCGAATCGCGATGACGGGTGCGGAAGCGCGGAACGACTGCGCGGCGGGAAGGAAGTGCATGTGGCCAGTATAGCGGGCTGGCGCACATCCAGACGGTGCGGTGGCGCGTAGCCTTGCTGACACCACCATCGAGCCGCGCATGATCACCGTCCACCACCTCAACAACTCGCGCTCACAGCGCATTCTCTGGCTGCTTGAAGAACTCGGCCTGCCTTATGAAATTCAGCGCTACACGCGCAATGCCGACACCATGCTGGCGCCACCGGAGTTGCGTGCCGTGCATCCGCTGGGCAAGTCGCCGGTCATCACCGATGGCGGCCTGACGC
>CAYSKY010000720.1:0-2219 GCA_964431425.1 uncultured Burkholderiales bacterium | reverse complement strand
GCGCGAAGGAGAATCCGTTCGCCGGGCGCTCGGGAGCCGCGCAGCCGCCAAACATGGCGCACAGAAACACGCAACATAGCAGGTGACGAATCATGCTCCTGCGTCCAGCAGCTTCTTGAGTTGATAAAGCTTGTCCAGCGCCTCGCGCGGGGAAAGTTCATCCGGCCTGAGATCGCCGATCGCGTCGAGCACGGGGTGGGCATGCGCTTCGGGTTCTCCGATCTCCGCGCCAAACAGTGATCCCTGAGGAGTGTCCGGCGCGACTGCGCCGAGTTGCTCAAAGTGCCGTTTCGCCGCGCGTACGACTGCGCGTGGTACGCCCGCCAGTGCGGCAACCTGCAGGCCGTAGCTTTTGTCCGCCGGGCCCGATTCGAGCTTGTGAAGAAAGACAATTTTATCCTTCAACTCCACCGCATCCAGATGCACATTCGCCAGATTGGCCAGTTCGGCATTCAGTTGAGTCAGTTCAAAATAGTGGGTGGCGAACAGCGTGTAGCAGCGTGTGGTTTCGGCCAGATATCGCGCAATTGCATACGCCAGTGCCAAGCCGTCAAATGTCGAAGTACCTCTGCCAATTTCGTCCACCAGCACCAGGCTGTTTGAGGTGGCGTTGTTGAGGATCGCTGCGGCCTCTGTCATCTCGACCATGAAGGTGGAGCGGCCGCCGGCCAGGTCATCGGAGGCGCCAATGCGCGTCATGATCTGGTCGATGCGCCCGATCTCGGCATGGGCCGCCGGCACCAATGATCCGGTATGGGCCAGCAAGGCAATTTGCGCGACCTGCCGCATGTAAGTGGATTTTCCGCCCATGTTCGGCCCGGTGATGAGCAGCAGCTGGCGCGACCGCGAAAGGTCGCAGTCGTTGGCGATGAAACTCTGGACTTGGCTCTCCACGACCAAGTGGCGGCCGCCCTGAATCGTGATTCGGTCGTCAGTGACAAACAAGGGTGCGGTGAGGTTAAACCGCACGGAATTGACCGCATTGGCGCACAGCACATCCAGTTCGGCGGCTGCGCGCGCTAGCGCATGCAATGCACCGACATGCGGCGCAAGTTCGTCAAGTACTCTCTCGTACAGGAAGCGTTCACGCGCCAGCGCACGTTCGCCTGCCGACAGTGCCTTGTCCTCGAACTCTTTCAGTTCCGGCGTGATGAAACGTTCCGCGTTCTTGAGGGTCTGTCTGCGCCGATAATTGTCCGGCACCTTGTCCAGCTGGCTCTGTGTGACTTCGATGAAAAATCCATGCACGCGGTTGTATTCAACACGCAGGTTGGCGATCCCGGTACGGGCGCGTTCCTGTTCTTCCAACCGCAGTAGAAATGCGCCGGCATTGGCCTGGATCGCGCGCAACTCGTCGAGTTCCGCATCGTAGCCGTCGCGGATGACGCCGCCGTCGCGTAGCAGGACGGCAGGCTCGTCCTTGATCGAGGCCGAAAGTCCAGCATGGATGCGGCTCTCCGGGCAAAAATGCCCTGAAAGCCGCACCAGTGCTGGCGTTTCAATGTCGCGCACCAATTGGTGAAGGTGCGGGGACGCCGCCAGGGCGGCGCGCAGTGCGGCGAGGTCTCGCGGGCGGGCGGTGCGCAGGGCGATGCGCGTGACGATACGTTCCACGTCCGCCCAATCGGCGAGCACGCCATGAATGTCGTCCGCGCGCTCCCGGATCAACAGGCTGGCTGTCAGCCGTTCCTGAACAAGCTGTCGGTTGCGAAGCGGATGGTGCAGCCATTCGCGTAACGTTCGCGCCCCCATGCTGGTGGCCGTGGAATTGAGCAGCGAGAAAAGCGTCGGTGCAGATTCGCGGCTGATGGTCTCCGAGATTTCCAGATTGCGCCGGGTGGATGCATCCATGCGGATGTAGTCGTCGTCATGTTCGACCGACAATCCGCTGAGATGTGGCAGGCTGGTGCGTTGCGTCTGCTGCACGTATTGCAGCAGAGCCCCAGCCGCCGCCACGCCCAGCGGCACTTCGTTGCAGCCGAAGCCGGCGAGATCGGCCGTCCCAAATTGCTTTGACAGCAGCTTTGTCGCCGAATCGAAATCGAAATGCCAATCCGGCAGGCGGCGAATGGTGACACTGCCCGTCTGGGTCTGCGCGCTGTCGGGCAACAACAGTTCGGATGGTTGCAGCCTTTCCAGTTCGGCACGCAGGCGGGAAAGCCCCGCCTGGAGGACGCGGAAACGCCCGCTGGCCAGCGAGAGGGAGGCAATGCCGATTT
>CAYSKY010000719.1:0-2222 GCA_964431425.1 uncultured Burkholderiales bacterium | reverse complement strand
CGAGTCGATGGAAGAGCAGGCCGGGAATCTGGCCAATGCGGTGGCGATCTTCAAGTTGAACGGGCAGACCGGACGGACCATGGCGGTCAGCAAACCGGCGGCAAGCTCGGCGCCAAAGGTGTCGGATATCGCTGCACGCCGTAAACCAGCGGCCTCTCCGGCCCAGCATGCCCATCATGCCGCCGCCAAATCGCGGGCGGTCAAGGCTTCGGGCAGCAATGAGGGGTGGGACGAGTTCTAAGGAACGGCCCCCACCTGCCGATAAACAACAAGAGTTATCGAGGGTGGGCCCATTGAATCACGATCCATATCGGCGGCGTAGCGAATCCCTGCCACCGGCGGCGAACCGGGTCGGCAGCCTGGTTGCGGGTGAAGCACGCCAGCAGCCGATCCTGTCTCCCGACGCGAACGATCCCATCAACCCATCCTTTATGTTGTTGTCGATGGCGTCCGCCTTCGCCATTCCCGTGTGTTGGAGACAAGCATGACCTCGCCGACCACACATCAACCAGCCGGCAAACTGCGGACAATGCCGCTTTGGGCACGACTGATGGTCTCGATCATCATCATTCTGATGGTGGCGTGGTCGCTGATGATTTACCTGACCTACACCGCACGCCGCGATAGTTCCATCAACCAGGCCCAGCAGTTTGCGGAAAGCATCAACCAGATGACCATGTCCGCCGTCACGGCCATGATGATTACCGGAGTCATCGCGCAGCGGGGTGTTTACCTGGACCAGGTGCGCAATTCCAGCGAGGTCAACGATATCCGGGTGCTGCGGCACACACCGCTGATCAACCAATTCGGCCCGGGCACACCCGACAGTGCCGCGACCCCGGCGCAGAAGGCCGCCATGGAGCAGGGCCGCCCTGTCTTCAAAGTGAGCGAGGACCAGACCCAACTGCACGCGCTGTTTCCGATACATTCCGCGAAGAATTACCTCGGCAAGGATTGCACCCAATGCCATCTCTCAAAAGAAGGGGAAGTACTGGGTGCGGTGAGCATGAGCATCAGCCTGAAATCCATGCAGGCCGACCTGAAAGCCTTCACATGGCAGATCGCCCTGGTGGCCCTTGGCCTCAGCCTGCCTCTGCTCGGGGCTATCTTCCTGCTGATCCGCAAGCACGTTGCCCGGCCGCTGGGTGGCGAGCCTTCCGTGGCCACCGAACTGGCCAACCGCATTGCCGAGGGCGACCTGACGATGCAATTCGTCGTCAAGCCCGGCGACAACCGCAGCCTGATGGCGGCCATGTCGCGCATGCAACACAACCTGACGGAACGTCGGGAACTCGACCAACGCGCTTCGGCCGAAGTCCTGCGCGTGAAGAACGCCCTTGATCGCGTGACGTCGTGCGTCATGATCGCTGATGTGAGCGGACGCATCATCTACATGAACTGTGCCGTGACCAACATGTTTGCTGCCGGCGAAGCCGACATACGAAAAGATCTGCCCGACTTCTCCGCCGCTTCGCTGCCGGGCTCAAACATTGACGTGTTCCGGCTCGATGGCGGCCGGGGCTCCGCAACGCTGGCCAGCCTGACCATGACCCAAACAATGTCCGTTTCGCTTGGTGTCCGCCACTATGACATCACTGCCGTCCCGGTCATCGACGAACAGGGCTCGCGACTGGGGACGGCTGTGGAATGGGCCGACCGTACCGCCGAGATTGCCGCGCAGGCCGAGGTGACGGGGCTGGTTCAGTCCGCCAATGCGGGGGATTTCAGCAAACGGATCAATACCGGCACTCAGAGCGGCCATTTCAAGGCGCTCGGTACCGGCATCAACAGCCTGATGGACACCTGCGAAGTGAGCCTGAACGACGTGGTGCGGGTATTGGCCGCTTTGGCCAAAGGCGACCTGACCGAGAAGATCGACGGCGAGTACAAAGGCACCTGGGGCGTCATGAAGGACGATGCCAATGCCACCGTCGACAAGCTGGCCGAGATCGTGGCCTCCATCAAGGGTTCCACCGAGTCCATCGCCACCGCCTCCAAGGAAATCGCTTCGGGCAATTCAGACCTCTCCGGCCGTACCGAGCAACAGGCCAGTTCGCTGGAGAAGACTGCCTCCTCCATGGGCCAGCTCACCGATACCGTGAAGCAAAACGCCGAGAACGCCCGCCAGGCCAATCAGCTTGCGGCTGGTGCCTCGGATGTCGCCGTGCGGGGTGGCGACGTGGTCGGCCAGGTGGTCACCACCATGAGTTCGATCAACGAGT
>CAYSKY010000718.1:0-2229 GCA_964431425.1 uncultured Burkholderiales bacterium | reverse complement strand
GTGTTTGACCGCGTGGTGGAGATTGATGCCGCCACCATCCTGCCGCAGGTGACCTGGGGCACGTCTCCCGAGATGGTGGCCGGCATCGACGGCAAGGTGCCGGAGCCCGCGCGCGAGGCTGACCCGGTCAAGCGCGAGGCCATGGAACGCGCATTGCAGTACATGGGGCTCAATCCGTGTACGCCGATCTGCGAAGTGAAGATCGACAAGGTAGTCATCGTCAGTTGCACCAATTCGCGCATTGAAGACTTGCGCGCCGCTGCCGGCGTGGTCAGAGGCCGGCACATTGCAGCCAACGTGAAGCTGGCGATGGTGGTGCCGGGTTCCGGGTTGGTGAAACGCCAGGCTGAGGCGGAAGGGCTGGACCGCGTGTTTATTGCAGCCGGTTTCGAATGGCGCGAGCCGGGGTGTTCCATGTGCCTGGGCATGAATGACGACCGCCTGTCTCCGGGGGAACGATGCGCATCGACATCCAACCGGAATTTTGAGGGGCGGCAAGGGGCGGGAGGGCGCACTCACCTGGTCAGCCCGGAAATGGCGGCCGCGGCTGCCATCGCCGGGCGGTTTGCCGATGTCCGGCAGATCCTTTCTTGACGCCGGATACCGGCGCAATCTCTTTCAGGAGCGAGTGATGAAAAAACTGATGACTGTGGTTGGCATGCTGGTGTTGCTGGCCGGCTGCAACACGATTGAAGGAATCGGCAAGGATGTGAAGAAGGGCGGCGAGGTGATCGAAAAAGCCGCTGAGAAGGCGAAGGGCTGAATGGAACCGTTTCGTCAACACGCCGGCCTGGTGGCGCCGCTGGATCGCGCCAATGTGGACACCGATGCCATCATTCCCAAGCAATTCCTGAAATCGATCAAGCGGTCGGGGTTCGGTCCCAACTTGTTCGACGAGTGGCGGTACATGGACCAGGGGGAGCCCGGCATGGACAACAGCCGGCGCCCGCTGAATCCGAACTTCGTGCTCAACCAGGCGCGATACCAGGGTGCCTCGCTGCTGCTGGCACGCAAGAATTTCGGCTGCGGCTCATCGCGCGAGCACGCCCCGTGGGCGCTGCAGCAGTTCGGCTTCAAGGCAATCATTGCACCGTCGTTCGCGGACATCTTCTTCAACAACTGCTTCAAGAACGGCCTGCTGCCGATCGTTCTGACCGAGTTGGAAGTCGATCATCTGTTCAACGTGGTTGCCGCCACGCCCGGGGTGAAGTTCAACGTCGACCTGGAGCGCCAGGTGGTGGAAGTCCCGGGAGCGGAGTCCTACAAGTTTGCTGTTGAAGGCCACCGCCGCGAGTGCCTTTTGAACGGCTGGGACGACATCGGCCTCTCCATGCGCCATACCGACAAGATCCGCGCCTATGAAGCCGCGCGCGCTGTGCGCGAGCCCTGGTTGTTCAACTAGAGATTGAAATGAAGATAGCCATACTGGCCGGCGACGGCATCGGACCCGAAATCATGGCCGAGGCGGTCAAGGTCATCGACGTACTTCGCCGCGACGGCATTGGCATCGAAACCGAATCCGCGCTGGTCGGCGGGGCGGCCTACGATGCCCACGGGCAACCGCTACCCGATGCCACACTGAAACTGGCCCGGCAGGCCGATGCGGTGCTCTTCGGCGCCGTGGGCGGATTGCAGTACGACGCCTTGCCACGCGAACACCGCCCGGAGAAGGCGATCCTTGGTCTGCGCAAGGAATGCGACTTCTTCGCCAACCTGCGGCCGGCGACCGTATTTCCCGAACTGGCCGATGCGTCTTCACTGAAGGCGGAGATCGTGGCAGGGCTGGACCTGATGATTATTCGCGAACTCACCGGTGACATTTACTTCGGCGAGCCGCGCAGCGTCACAGGGGAGAAAGGCAACCGCGTCGGCATCAACACCATGCATTACACCGAGGCGCAGATTCGCCGCATCATCCACGTCGGTTTCAAGACCGCCATGCAGCGCGGCAAGCGACTTTGCTCGATCGACAAGATGAACGTGCTGGAGGCCATGCAACTCTGGCGCGACATTGCCAATGAGATTGCGCCGGAATATCCGGAAGTGGAGTTGTCGCACATGCTGGTGGACAACGCCGCCATGCAGCTGGTGCGCAATCCCAAGCACTTCGATGTGGTGGTGTGTGGCAATCTTTTCGGCGACATCCTTTCAGACGAGGCGTCCATGCTGACCGGTTCGATCGGCATGCTGCCGTCGGCCTCGCTGGATGCCAACAGCAAGGGGTTGTAC
>CAYSKY010000717.1:0-2231 GCA_964431425.1 uncultured Burkholderiales bacterium | reverse complement strand
ACGCTTGGCGTCGTGCTTGGCAACAAGTTCATTGAATTGCAGCACCGACTTCACATCAACCGTATTGACTGCGAGGATCAGGTCGCCCTCCTGGATGCCCGAACGTGCGGCCAACCCTTCTGCTTCGGCCACCAGCACGCCGTACTCCACCTTCAGTTCCTTGCGATCGTCTCCGTTGAGATCCACGGTCACGAGGCCGATGCGGTTGGGCTTGGCTTCCTTCTGCTTTTCCTTCTTGTCGTTGAGTTTGCTGGTGAGCTTCACCGGCTTGTTCTCGGACGGCATTTCACCCACGGTTACGGCAACATCCTTGACAGCGCCCTTGCGCCAGATCGTCACATTGATCTTGGTGCCCGGCGCCATGTTGGCGATGGTACGTACAACGTCGGAATTGGAATCCATCACCTTGCCGTTGATCTTCTGGATGATGTCCTGGCCCTGCAGTCCCGCCTTGTCGGCCGGCCCGTCCTTTTCCACATCCATGATGACCGCGCCCTTGTCATTGGGCAGGCCCAGCGATTCCGCCAGATCTTTGCTCACGGCAGTGATCTGCACGGCGATGCGGCCGCGATTGATCTTGCCGTTCTTGATCAGTTGGTTGGCGGTCGCCATGGCGATGTTGGCCGGAATGGCAAACGAGATACCCAGGTAGCCGCCGTTGCCGGAAAAAATCTGTGAATTCACGCCGACGACTTCGCCGCGCAGGTTGAACAGCGGACCGCCGGAATTGCCCGGGTTGACCGCCGCGTCGGTCTGGATGAATGGTGTGAGTGCCTCGCGGTTTTCACGCTGCTTGGCGCTGACGATACCGGCGGTCACGGTGTTCTCAAAACCGAACGGCGAGCCGATGGCCAGCACCCATTCGCCCACGCGCAACTTGTCGGAGTCGCCCAGTTTCAGGCTCGGCAGGCCGGTGGCCTCCACCTTGACCAGCGCCACGTCGGTGCGCTTGTCGGAGCCGATCAACTTGGCCTTGGTTGGTGATCACATAGCCGTCGGCGGAAATGATGAAGCCCGAACCCTGGCCAAGGTCACGCAGTGGCGGCTCATCGTCCTTCTGGCTGCGCGGCGTGCGGCGCGGCGTATTGGGATTCTGGCGTGGCGTGGCTTCCGGCGGGAGGAAACGGCGGAAGAACTCCGGGATGTCGTTTTCATCCAGCTGGCCGCGCACGGCCGACGGACGCGCCTTGGTCGACACATTGACCACGGTCGGGCCGTGCTTTTCGACGAGGTCGGCAAAGTCCGGCAGTTCCTTCGCAATGGATTGGCTGTGTGCGCCCATGGCGAAAAACATCGCGCCCACCGCAAGAATGAAGGCACGCAACGGTGCCTGGGCGATTTGGTTACTTTTTGACATAGTTTCTCCAGTTACAAAAAAGCACGCCGGGAAACCCCCGGCGCATGCTCCACAAAACAGTTCCCCGTCCTAGCGGCGACGCACGCCATCGGCGATGGCCTGCACCGCCCCCAGCGGCACCTCGCCCATCACGGTCACCTGGGTATCGTTGACCGCACGCATGGCAAACGACGTCGGCCCTTCCTCGGCGGCTACCGCAGAAATGGTATTGGGGGGCATCGGCGAATTTTCAACAAACACCGACACATTCGATACGCCGTCGGAATACACCAGGTGTGAGACCGGCGCCGGCCGGCCGACCAGGTTGCGGGACATTTCCATTACCTTGCGGAATCCGGCGGGAAGATTCGCCACCTGCCAGCCGGTTTCGATGTCCTTGGTGGACTTGACGGCGAATTCCTTCAGCCAGCCGGTCGCCTGTTCAAATCTCGACTTCATCGGCTGGCGCGCCGCGTTGCGGGACACATCCAGCTGGGTAAACATGAACTGCTCGACCAGCTGGTTGCGGTCATTGAACAGTTTGGCGCGCAGCACCAGTCCTGTAGCCATTTCGGCGCACAGCTTTTGCATGTAGCGCATCGCGTCCTTCGGCTCCAGGATGACCCACTGGCAGTCAAAGCCGGCGATACGCTCAATCTGCCCCAGCTTGACGCGGTAATTCTCGGCAATTTCCTTGGCCGGGCGGGTGATCAGTGCCGGAAAAAAACGCCCCGTCGCCCGACGGTCCACGCGAACCGTTTTGGAATCCGGCTGGTAGCAAATCATCTGGTCGTCGCGGCGGATGATCTCGGTCACGGGACCATCCAGCGACTCCACTTTTTCGTGCTCAACCCCGGCCTTGTCGACCAGGTGGGTGATGCGCTGCCGGGCTACG
>CAYSKY010000716.1:0-2232 GCA_964431425.1 uncultured Burkholderiales bacterium | reverse complement strand
GGCCGCATGAGGTAAAAAATCAGGAACATCTCCGCCGTACAGCGGCCGATGCCCTTGACCTCGACGAGTTCCGCGATGACATCCTCGTCATCCATCTTGTGCCAGCGCCGCGGCTTGATGCGGCCGTCGGCAAAGTGCGCGGCCAGGTCCTGCATGTAGGCGATCTTCTGGCGCGAATTGCCGGCGGCGCGCAACTGCTCCGGCGTCACGGCCAGCATGTTCTTCGGGGTGATTTTTCCGGTGACCAGTACCGTCTTGTCCCACACCGATTGCGCGGCTTTCACCGAAATCTGCTGGCCGACGATGGCGCGCGCCAGCGTCTGGAAAGGGTCGCCGCGGGTGCGCAGGGTCGCTTCCGGGTGTTGCCGGACAAGATTTCTCATCACCTTGCAACGCTTCGACAGATGCGTGCAGGCCTCGCTCCAGTAATCGGGGGTCATGAACGGGAATGGGTTGGTTGGTGGTGCCGGTTGCGCCACATGCGCGTAACCACGATGCGCCACACTACCAGCGTCAACACATAACCACAAACCGCGAACACGGATGCCTGGATGACGAGGCCGATGAGCAGGGTATCGCCCAGCGAAACAATCCAGCGGAACATGTCGGGGATGGCCGTCCACATGCTCGCCAGCGTGAATTCGAATTGCGGCACCGCGAGTGAGCCGGCCTGTTCGCCGGTGACCAGGCCGCCCACCTGATACGCCAGCATGTACAGCGGGATGAAGGTAAAGGGGTTGGTATAGAAGGTGGCGAAGGCGGCGGCCAGCACGTTGGCCCGCAGCGGGATGGCGACCAGCACCGCCAGCAGGATTTGCACCGGGCCCGGCAACAGGCCGGTAATAAGGCCGATCGCGATGCCCAGCGCCACCGAGCGACGGTGCATATGCCACAGACGCGGGTGCCCCAGCCAGGGGGCCAGAAAGCCGAGGTAACGGTTGCCGGTAATGATCTCCGGGCCGGGCAGCCGGCGCTTGAGGAATTTTTTCAAAGTCGGGAAAAAGTTGTCGCGGCCTGTCGGCGGAAATCCGCCGCACTCGTTATGCGATCTGTTTACGGATTATCAAGCCGGGTAACCGGTCTTTTTGCGCACAAGAACAACAACATGCGACTGGCGATCCTCGGTTTTCTTGCCGGCATTTTTTGGCTGCAGCAGCAGGCCACGCTGCCGCCGCTGTGGTGGTGGCCGCTGCCCTTTATTCCGCTGGTACTGGTCTGGCTGTTCAGACAGGCTGCGCCGACATTCGTTCGCGCCACGCGACATGCGGTGGCTGCGCTGGCCTGTGTAGCCCTGGGGGTGGCGTGGGCGGCCTGGCGGGCTGATCTGCGGCTGGCCGACGAATTGCCGCGCGAGTGGGAGGGGCGCGATGTCGAACTGATCGGAGCCATCGCCAGCCTGCCGCAGAGCAATGAGCAGGGACTTCGCTTCGAGGTGGATGTGGAAAAGGTGCTGACCACGGGCGCCATTATCCCGCCCCATCTGTCGGTCGGCTGGTACACCGAGACCAACCGCAAAACGCAGGAAACCACGCCGCCGCCCCAACTGGTCCCCGGCGATCGCTGGAAGCTCACGCTGCGCTTGCGCCGCCCGCACGGCACCCAGAATCCGCACGGCTTCGATTTCGAGGCATGGGCGCTGGAACGCAATATCCGTGCGACCGGCTACGTGCGCATCAAGGGTGTGAACGAAAAGCAGGCCGACGTGGCCCCCGGCTTCATTTACGCGGTGGACCGCTGGCGCATGCGCATCCGTGACGGCATGCTGACGGCACTGCCCGACCAACCGTATCGTGGCGTGCTGGTGGCGTTGGCGGTGGGGCAGCAGAACGCCATCCCGCCGGACCAGTGGAAGGTGTTCTGGCGCACCGGCACCGGGCACCTGATGTCGATCTCGGGCTTGCACATCACCATGGTGGCGAGCCTGCTGTACTGGCTGGTGTTCCGGCTGTGGGCGCGCGTGCCCGCACTCGCGTTGCGCTTGCCGGCACAGCGCGCGGCAGCGCTGGCAGGCGCCATGACGGCGCTGGGTTACGCGCTCATCGCGGGCTTTTCGGTGCCGACGCAGCGCACCTTTTTCATGTTATCCGCCGTCGCGGTGGCGCTGTGGTTCGGGCGTGGCGTGTCCGGAACACGCATCCTCGCCTGGGCCATGCTCGCAGTGCTGTTGATGGACCCGTGGGCGGTGCTGGCGCCGGGCTTCTGGCTGTCGTTCGCGGCCGTGGCGCTCATCGC
>CAYSKY010000715.1:0-2241 GCA_964431425.1 uncultured Burkholderiales bacterium | reverse complement strand
GAATTACTCCGCCATCACCTGGTTCGGCGTCCGTCTGGCCTGTCCGACTCTCCAAGCCATCCAAATCAAAGCAGCGAATATCAGCAGGCCCAGCGCAAAGGCCGGCGTTCGGCCGATGGAAGCCACGAGGAGGGTGAGGGGTTTGGTGCCGTTCATGCGGGCGGCGATCATCTGCAGGAAGCCGTTCAGAAAGAAGAATGAGCCCGTCAGAAGCCACGGCCAACCGGTGCTTCTGTTCTTGAGAAAGAACAGCAACCCGATCGCGCCTCCGACATAGGCAACCATCTGTGCCGCTTCGGCGAACCGCGAGAAGGTTTCGGGCCCGGAAACAATATAGCCCGGCACATAGCTGATGAGGGTGAAGAACAGGGCGATTCCCATGAACAGCAAAGCCGTGCTGAGGAGAAGGGCGCCGTGAACCCTGCGGTTCTTCCGTAGAACAAACGCGAGAAATACGAGCAGCGCCAGTTCAAGCGTCACCATCACGTTCTGGACCACCATGAAATCCGCCTTGCCGACCTCGGCATCCTTGACGGCGGAGTGAACGGACAGAAGCGTCAACGTCGCCACCAATACCGGCCCTGCGAAGAAGATGCATTGGCCAATCGCGCGATGGCGAGGTCCGCTGCCCTGACGGATCAGCACCAACTGTCCCAACAGAAGCAGTAACCAGGCAAAGCTGGTGATGATGTGCAGATACTGGTATGCCGTGCGCTCGCCATGTTGCCCGGTGAAGAGGCTTGAGAAGCCGGTCGCGCTCAGCGCGATCACGAGCAAGAGGAAGATGATCTCGAGTGTGTATTTGTTCGTCATTCAAGCCTCTTTGAAAATGTCCGATAGGGGTGAATAAAGTTGGCATCCAAACTCATCCATTTCTTGCGTACACGCTATTTCTTCCCGCCCGCCTGACTCACGCTAGCGAACGCCAGCACGTACGTATCGGGGTCCAGATAGTAGGCGGCGGTATGGCCCCAGTCGCGGGGAGCAAGCGGCGACAGCTCAAGCGCACCGGCTGCAATGGCCCGGGCCTGATAGGCGGCGGGGTCCGGCACCACAAGATATAACTCCGCTCTGGGTATGCCCCGCCCCTGAGCGGGGTCCGGCAATCCTGCACCCAGCAAGCCCTTGATTCCTGTCTCGGGCATCAGGCCGAGGGCGCCTCCGCCAGGGAGATTGAACTCGGACATTCCTGGCACGTGGAGGCGGGGCGCCAATCCCAGTACCGCCTCATAGAACTGCGTGCTGCGTTCCTGGTCGGCGACGTAAAGGATGAAATAGGACTCAGATAGGGCCATGTTGGCTCGGCGTGTGCAATTGTTCAGGCGCGTCGCGCCGTGGCTGGCTTGACGGTCTGTGCCGAATATTGAACGGCAAGCGCCTTGGCGACCCGGCCGACAAGTTCCAGCGGAAAGTGTTGCCCGTACGGAAACGACAAGTTTCCCTTCGGGCCACGAAACTGCGCCGTCTCCTTGATGAGTACCGGGTCATCGTTGACAGGTGGATAGATGCCTACGTGTTTCTTGAATGCTGCGAAGTAGAAAAAGATTTTCCGCTGTTTGAATGCCGGCATGCCGTAGCCAATGCAACGCATTGCCCCGGGAACCTGCCGTTCGACTTCAGCCTGGATCTGCAAAAGCAATGATCGCGCCTCATCCGTGCAATTGGCGAAATATTCTTCGTGTGTTTTGGATGGCATAGACACGGTACTCCGGAACGCTTACCAAGTGGTGGACGAAGGCCCCAAAGCAGCAAAATCCATGGTCTGAATCACGGGCGCTGTTGGCCTTGCCCAGACTGCGTTTCCACCAGAAACATCCAATTCATCCTGCCCGACTTGAGCATCAGAGTCGCGATGGTGAGGTCGCGACCGCTGCTCGCTTTCGTGGGGGTCACATGCGTGGGGATCAAGATCGTGGTCGACACCTCGCGGCTTCCCGTAGGTTGTGCTGCGAATGTCTGCGTCCAGTTGGTGCCGAAGCTGCTGTCTTCCTCCTGCGGGCCCAGCATGCTGACGTTGAGCGACCACCCGCGCTGCGTCACTTCGCGTGCAAGGGTGAATTTAACAGGCACTTCCCGGCCATGCGGCACGGGGACTTGCGCGAGGGCAAGCTCTGCCTGCCCGCCCACCGCCCATGCCCAGAGCTGACCCAGCGAATACCAGGCCATCAACGCTGCCAGCGCGATGAAACCGATGCGGGCACCCATGTGCATGCCCTCATTCTCGAATGCGGAGTAGAGCAT
>CAYSKY010000714.1:0-2247 GCA_964431425.1 uncultured Burkholderiales bacterium | reverse complement strand
GAATCGCATTCGCCGCGTCGACGCGGTCACGGGAGTCATCACCACCATCGCCGGCAACGGTACATTCACCTCCACCGGCAACGGCGGTCCGGCCACGCTGGCCGGGGTCGGTCAGCCGCAAGGGATCGCGCTGGACCAGGCCGGCAACATCTATGTCTCCGACCAGGTGGGCAACGTGGTGCGACGGATTGATGCCGCCAGCGGGATCATCACCGCCTTCGCGGGAAGCGGCGACATCGGCTTTAGTGGCGACGGCGGCGCCGCCACCGCAGCTGCCCTGTTCGAACCGGCTGGTCTGGCAGTGGATGGCTTGGGCAACGTGTATATCGCCGACCGTACCAACCACCGAATCCGCAAGGTGACCGCCGCCACCGGGTTCATCTCCACGGTCGCCACGGAAGATCCGGCGCGCTTTGAGTTCTTTTACAACAACGGCGCTTTGGACACCAGTCTCGGTTATGTCGCGAGCCTCGCGTGGGATCCGGCTGGCTTCCTGCTGTTTGCCGACGCGGGCTGGGACCTGGTGCGACGCATTAACCTTGCGGGCGGGGCGGTGGGCCTGATTGCAGGGCAAAGCAACACGCGCAGCGCGCTGGATACCGGCTGGCAGAACACCTTTCCCAACCTGAGCGACCCGATGGGAATTGCCGTCAATGCGGCGGGTGATTTATTCATTGCCGACACCAACAACCATCGGATTCGCAAGACCACGGGCGGCGGGCTTGTGACCATTGCCGGCAACGGCACCCCCGGCGCGACCGGGGACGGTGGTTCCGCCACGGCGGCGCTGGTCAACAGCCCGCGCGGGATCGCCGTGGATGCTGCTGGCAACCTGGCGTTTGTGGATTCGGCCAACCGGCGCATCCGGCGCATTGATGTCGCCACCGGTAACATCAGCACGATCGCCGGGACTGGAACCAGCGGTTCCTGCTGCGATGGCGGCACCGCCAGCGGCGCCATCGTCCTTGGCCCGTCGGCGACAGCCATTGATGTCGCAGGCAACGTCTACATCGCCGAGACCGCCGGCCATCGCATCCGTCGCGTGGATGCCGTGACCGGGATCATCACCACCGTGGCCGGCACGGGTGCGTTCGGATTTGCGGGCGACGACGGCCCGGCCCTGTCCGCGCAACTCAACGGGCCCCGCGGACTGGCCTTTGGACCCGGCGGCGCGCTGTACATCGCCGACACGGGCAACCACCGTGTCCGCAAACTCGATTTCAGCAACGGACAGATTTCCACCGTGGCGGGCAACGGAACGGCGCAGTTTGCCGGCGATGCACTGCCGGCGAGCCAGGGCAGCCTGAACGGTCCCACCGGCCTCGCCTTTGACGGCAGCGGCAACCTGTACATCGCCGACACCGGCAACGATCGCGTGCGGCTGGTCAACTCTGTCAACAGCACAATTTCCACCTTTGCCGGCAATGGCAGCGGTGGCGCGGTCGGCGGCGACCCTGAAAACGGCGTCGTGCCCTATGGCGGTGACGGCCTGGCCACCGATGTCGGCCTGTATGCGCCGACCGGATTGATGGTGCGCAACAACGCTGATTTGTACATCGTCGATAACGGCTACGCCCGCGTCTACAAGGTCGCCATCGGCACACTGGCACTGCAGACCATTGCCGGCGGCAACGGCAACAGTGCATCCGGCGATGGTGGGCCTGCCATCGATGCGGGCTTCAGCAGCCCCTTCGGCATTGCATTCGACGGCAGCGGCAGCTATTACATTTCCGACGAGACTGCCAACAACGTGCGACGCGTGGACGCCGGAAACGGTGTCATCTCGACCTGGGCCGGCAACGGCGTGTCCGGTCTTGCCGGCGATGGCGGCGCCCCAGCCAGTGCCCAGCTCAACAGCCCCCGCGGCCTGGCAATGGACGCCGCCGGCCAGCTCTATATAGCGGACGCCGCCAATGACCGTGTGCGGCGCATCAGCGCGCCTTCTCCCACGGCGCAGACCATCACGTTCGCCGCCCAGTCGGACCGCTCGGCTGCCAACTCACCGTTCGCGCTGATTGCCGGCGCCTCCTCGGGTCTGCCGGTGGCGTTTGCCTCGCTCACGCCAGCTGTATGCACGGTCACCGGCACCACCGGCACGCTGGTCGGTATCGGCGTTTGCACCATCACCGCCACCCAGGCGGGCAATGGCAGCTTCAATCCGGCCCCTGCAATCACCCGCAGCTTCAACTCGCGGCCGACCTACACAGCGTCATCTCCAGCGGGCGGCAATATTTCGCTCACCTGGCT
>CAYSKY010000713.1:0-2251 GCA_964431425.1 uncultured Burkholderiales bacterium | reverse complement strand
CTTTTTCCAGCGCCGGATAGATGTCACCGCCCGGGATTTGCTGCGGGATCACGCCCAACTTGGCCAGCACTTCGCCGCCCAGTCCGGCGATGCGGAACTTCACGCCCTTGAGGTCGGCGACCGTCTTCACTTCCTTGCGCCACCAGCCGCCCATCTGCACGCCGGTGTTGCCGCCGAGGAAGGAGATGATGCTGAAGTCGCGCATGAATTCGCGCACGAGTTGCAGGCCGCCGCCATGGTAGATCCACGCATTCTGCTGGCGCTGAGTAAGGCCGAACGGCAGCGTGGTATCAAACGCAAACGCCTTGTTCTTACCGACGAAGTAGTACGAGGCGGTGTGGGCGCATTCGACGGTGCCGTTCTGCACGGCGTCCGTCACGCTGAACGCCGGTACGATTTCACCGGCTGCGAATACTTGAATCTGGAACTTGCCGCCGGTGATGGCGGCCAGGCGCTTGGACAGCACCTCGGCGCCACCGTAGATGGTGTCGAGGCTCTTGGGAAAGCTGGAGGCCAGCCGCCATTTGATATTCGGCAGCGCCGGCGTCTGGGCGATGGCTTGTGATGCAGCGGCAGCGGAAACCACGCCACCCGCAGCGGCTTTTGAAAGAAAGTTGCGGCGATTCATCGATTGCTCCTCTTGGATCAGTAGGTTTTGTAAGGCAGGAATTTTCCGGACAACACCACTTTCACACGGTCACCCTTGGGATCGGGCTCACGTTCGATGTCCATCGAAAAGTCGATGGCACTCATGATGCCGTCGCCAAACTCCTCGTGTATCAATTCCTTGATGGTGCTGCCATACACGTTGACGATTTCGTACCAGCGGTAAACAAGCGGGTCGGTCGGAACCGCCGTCGGCAGGGAACCCTTGTAGGGCACCTCCTGGAGGATCTGCACCGCTTCCTTGTCCAACCCGAACAGCTTACCCGCCTTTTCAGCTTCTGCCTTGCTCAGGGTCATTTGGCCAAGCATGGCGGCCGTCACCCACTCTTTGCTGTGGCCGATCTTCTTCGCGATGTCGGCCCATTTGAGGCCCTTCTTGCGCTTGGCGGCCAGGATGGCCTCGGTCACGTCACTGCGATTCATGCGGTTCCTCCGGTGTTGGTTGGGTCAAGAATGTTTTCAGACAGCGCGGCTTTGCTTGAGTGCAATCACGTTGGCCGATTCCGCACGGCGAACATCCTCGGCATCAGGCGCCAGCCCCGGCATGACTTCGCGCGGGTACTCGACACCGTTGCCGGCGACTTCACCGGGGCCGGGGTCATCGCGTGACCGGTTCACCAGAAAGTCCACCAGGTAGTTGCGGATTCGATAAAACTGGGGATGGTGGTGCATGTCGGCACGGGTGCGGCCCTTTGGCAGCGTGTTGACCACGATTTCGGCGATACGCGCCGAAGGACCGGTGTCGGTGTTGCTCGACATGAGCATGATCTTGTCCGCCAGCAGAATGGCTTCATCCACGTCGTGCGTGATCATGAATACAGTTTGCTGCGTCTGCGCACAGATCGACAGCAATTCATCCTGGATGGTGCCGCGTGTGAGTGCGTCGAGCGCGCCGAAAGGTTCATCCAGCAGCAGCATCTTGGGGCGGATGGCAAAGGCGCGGGCAATGCCGACACGTTGCTTCATGCCGCCCGAAAGCTGTGACGGCTTCTTGTGCTCGTTGCCGGTGAGGCGCACCAGGTCGATGTACTTCTGGCACAGTCGGTCGATGTCCGCTTTGTCCCAGTCGGGCCAGCGGGACTTCACCGCGAAGGCGATGTTTTGCAGCACCGTGAGCCACGGCATCAGTGCGTGCCCCTGAAACACCACGCCGCGATCAAGACTCGGGCCGCTGATTTCGCGCCCATCCATCACCACGTCGCCGGCCGTCGACTGATCCAGTCCGGCGAGAATGTTCAGAATGGTTGTCTTGCCGCAGCCTGAGTGGCCGATGATGCAGACGAACTCGCCTTTTTCGATGTCAAAGTTCACGCCGCTGAAGACGGGTTTGCCGGCCCCTGGAAAAGTCCTGCCAAGATTTCGCACCTGCAAAAAGGAATGGGAGCTCATTGGCGTGCCTATTCAACGTAGGTGACGGCACGTTGCAACGCACCGAATACCAGGTCCAGCAACATTCCGACGATGCCGATCATCAGGATGGCGAAAATCACGTTGCTGAGCGACAGGTTGTTCCATTCGTTCCAGACGAAATAGCCGATGCCCGTGCCGCCGACCAGCATTTCGGCCGCCACGATGACCAGCCACG
>CAYSKY010000712.1:0-2254 GCA_964431425.1 uncultured Burkholderiales bacterium | reverse complement strand
GATGTTCTGCGTAGCCCAGGTCCTGCGGGTAAAACCAGTAGCGATAGGTCGCAGCGAGGTTGTTGCTCAGAAACACGATCCACTGAAACCATGCATCACGTTCCGGCGTGCCCGGGGGCGGCGCCAGCTTCCCGTCCGGGTGGCGGTCGCATAGCATCATCAACAGCGCCGCGGATTCGTTCATGGGCCGGCCGTCTATGACCAGCGTTGGCACCACACCCAGCGGATTGAGCTTGAGATATTCCGGATCGCGCTGCGCACCCTTTTCAAAATCCACCAGCCGAAGTTCATGGGGCGCGCCGATTTCCAGCAGTGCCAGATGCACCACCATGCTGGCGGTGGCGGGGGAATAGTAAAGCGTGTACATGCGATCTCCTTTCAGAGTGGATTGCGATCAGATATCAGCCGTGGACTTTCTCAATTCAAGCGCTTCCCAACGTGCAATGGATTCCTCGATCTCAACAGCGATGGAATCCAGCCGCATGGCCAGCGATTTGGCTTCCAGCGGGGCGCTGGTATAGAGCAAGGGATCGGCAAGGCGCTGCTGCGCGGCGGCCTGCTCCTTTTCCAGGGCATCGATTTTTCCAGGCAGCGCTTCCAGTTCCCGTACTTCGTTGAAACTCAGCTTCTGTTTACGCGCTGCCGGCTTTGCGTCGGCTGGTTCCGCCGGCATTTCGGCCGGCTTCTTGTCCGCCACCACCGGTACCACGGCCTCGCCGCGCTGGTACAGCCAGTCGTCATAGCCACCCGCGTATTCCTGCACGCGGCCGTCACCTTCAAACACGAACACCTGCGTCACCACGTTATTGAGGAAGGTTCGGTCGTGGCTCACCAACAGGATGGTGCCTGCAAATTCCGGCAGCAGGGCTTCCAGCAATTCGAGGGTTTCGATGTCGAGATCATTGGTGGGCTCGTCCAGCACCAGCACATTGGCGGTCTTGGCGAACAGCCGCGCCAGCAGCAAGCGGTTGCGCTCGCCACCCGACAGCGATTTCACCTTGGCGCGGGCGCGCTGCGGCGGAAACAGAAAGTCACCGAGATAGCTGATGACATGCTTTCGCGTGCCGCCCACTTCCACAAATTCGGAGCCGGGGCTGATCACATCCGCCAGCGTGGCCTCGTCATCCAGCGCCTCACGGAACTGGTCGAAGTATGCAATTTCCATCTGCGTACCGCGCTTGATTTCGCCACTGTCGGGTTCCAGCTCTCCAAGAATCAGTTTCAGCAGCGTGGACTTGCCTGCACCGTTCGGCCCGATGAGTCCGATACGGTCACCACGTTGCACCACGCCGGTGAAATTTCGAATGACCGTTTTGTCGCCGAAGGACTTGCTCACATTGTCCAGGTCGGCCACGCGCTTACCGGAACGTTCTCCCGAGTCCAGTGTGAAATTGACCTTTCCCACGCGCTCCCGCCGCGCTGCCCGTTCCCGCCGCAGTTGCTCCAGCCGCCGCACGCGGCCTTCGTTGCGAGTGCGCCGCGCTTCCACGCCCTTGCGGATCCACACCTCCTCTTCCTTGAGGAGTTTGTCGAAGCGCGCGTTTTCCTGCGCCTCGGCGTTGAGTGCCTCGGCCTTTCGACGCTGGTACTCGCTGAAACTGCCCGGGTAGCTGTACAACTGGCCTCGATCGAGTTCGACGATGCGACTGGCAATGTTGTCGAGAAATTTCCGGTCGTGGCTGATCACCAGCACCGCCCCGGGATAGGACTTCACCGCCTCTTCCAGCCAGGCGATGCCGTCAATGTCGAGGTGGTTGGTCGGCTCGTCCAGCAGCAACAGGTCGCTCTCTGCCACCAGCGCGCGCACCAGCGCCACACGCTTTTTCATGCCGCCGGACAGTGAGTTGATCTGCAACTCTTCGCCCACACCGATGCGTTCCACCGCCTGCGTCACACGGCGCTCCAGTTGCCAGCCGTTGCCGGCATCGAGCTTCGCCTGCCACACCGACATTTCTTCCAGCGCGTCGGCATCGCCCTCGGTCGCGCGGTGGATGGCCTCGTGATAGCCCACCAGGTCGCGTGCCGCATCGCCCAGTCCGCTGGCAATGGCATCAAACACGGTATGTGCGCCCTCGAAATCCGGCTCCTGGTTGACCAGCGCCACGGATAGGGTCTGCGACTTCGACACCACGCCGTCATCAGCCTGCGACTGGCCGCAGAGGATCTTGAACAGGCTGGATTTGCCCGCGCCGTTGGGGCCGATCAGCGCAATGCGCTCGCCGGGTTCGATGGTGAATTCCACGCGGTCCAGCAG
>CAYSKY010000711.1:0-2255 GCA_964431425.1 uncultured Burkholderiales bacterium | reverse complement strand
GGTGGGCGCCATCGTCACCGACCGCGGCGGATTGATGTCACACGCGGCCATCGTCGCACGCGAGTACGGCCTGCCGGGTGTGGTGGGCTGCCAGGTGGCGACGTCGATGATTCCCAACGGCGCCATGGTGCGCGTGGATGCGGGCAAGGGCGAAGTGACTGTGCTCGCATGATGGCGCCGGTGGAGCTTCGCCTCGCCCGCGACGAGGCAATCTTTGGCGGCAAATCGGTGCAACTGGGGGCCTCGCTACGCGCGGGGCTGCCGGTGCCGCCGGGTTGGGCGCTCTCGGTGGACCTGGTGGATGCGGTAGTGGCCGATGACGCGGCGGTACTCGCCATGCTGCGCGAGTTCCTCGCCGACAAACCACGTCCGTACGCGGTGCGCTCCTCGGGCGTGGGCGAGGACGCCAAAATCGCCAGCTTCGCCGGCCAGCATTTCACCGAGCTCAACCGCATCGGCTTTGACGCCATCGTGGACGCCATGAAATCGGTGTGGCGATCCGGCCACTCCGAGGGGGCGCGCGCCTACCGCGCCAAGCTTGGCATCACCGAAAAGCCGCGCACGGCGGTGACCTTGCAGAAGATGGTGTTCCCCGATTGCGCGGGCGTGATGTTCACCCGCCATCCGGTGACGGGTGACGACGAGATCGTGATCGAAGCGTCGTGGGGATTGGGGGAGGCGATCGTGGAAGGGCTGGTGATTCCCGATCACTTTCGCTTTGGCAAGGACGGCAGTGTGCGGGAGCGGCGCGCCGGCACCAAGGATATTTTCATCAAGGCGCTGCCCCAAGGCGGCGTGGAAGAATGCAGTATTGAGGAGCCGGAGAAAATTTCCGATTTTTGCGTCAGTGACGCACAACTGGAGGCACTGGTGAAGCTGGGATTGCAGTGCGAACAGTATTTCGGTCCGGGGCGCGACATCGAGTGGGGCATCGAGGACGGCGTGCTGTATCTGCTGCAATGCCGCGCCATCACCACGGGCATGCCCGCTTGACCTCCGCAGCACCTGCCGGTTATTCGCCGTGGAGGCTGATGGGCCTGGGGCTCTCGGCCATGCTGGTGCCGCTGGGCTCGACCATGATTGCGGTGGCGCTGCCCGCCATGGGGGCCGAATTCGTGCGCACGCCGGGCGAGCTCACGCAATGGTTGGTGAACAGCTACCTGCTGGTCAACATTATCGCCCTTGGCCCCGGTGGGAAGCTGGGTGACCACTGGGGCTACAAGAACACGCTGCGGTTGGGGCAGGGCATGTTCGGCCTCGGTTGCCTGCTGCCCATCCTGTTTCATCAGTTCGAGGCGGTGGTGGCGGCGCGCATCCTGATGGCGCTGGGCGGCGCGATGATGGTGCCCACCGTCATGGCGGTGTTCAAGATCACGGTGCCGGAAGAAAAGCGCCACCGTGTGTTTGGCTACTTCAGCGGCCTGATGGGGTTTGCGGCGGCGCTGGGACCGTCACTGGGCGGGTTGCTGGTGCAGCATTTTGGCTGGGGCGCGATTTTCCTGATGAATCTGCCGCCGCTGGCGCTGTCGGTGTTTTTCTCGGTGGGGTTCTTCAAGCACAGCCTGCATGAGCCGCCGCCGGCCGAATTCCGTTTCGACTGGTGGGGCACGGCGCTGATGACGGCGGGGTTGCTGTGTCTGGTGATCGGGCTGAAGGATCGCAGCCTGCTGCTGGTGCCGGCACTGGCGCTGCTGGCGGCGTTTGTATGGTGGCAGTCGCGCACGCCGCAGCCACTGATCGACTTGAAGCTGTTTGCCGACCGCTCGTTTGCGGCGGGTTGCGCGATCATCGCGCTCTTGAATCTTTCCATGTACGCGCTGCTGTTTCAGCTGCCGTACCTGCTGAAGCTGCTTTACCAGTGGGGCCCCGAACAGACCGGGCGCTACATGACCACCTTCATGGTGAGCATGATGGCTTCCTCGGTGGTAGGCGGGCGCGTCGCCGAGAAGCTCGGTGTGCGCGCCACCTGCGTGGGGGGCGGCCTGCTGGCCATGTGCGGATTGATCTGGCTGACGCTGGTCTCGCCGGGCTGGGCACCCTGGCATGTCGCAGCGGGGCTCACGCTGGGCGGGCTGGGACTGGGTCTCGCCAATGGTCCATCACAATCAGCCGCGATGGCCACGGTGGCGCGCAACATGAGCGGGGTCGCGTCGGGCGTGATGTCCACCTTCCGTTATCTGGGCGGCGTGATCGGCATTTCGATTCTTGCGCTATTGCTCGCTGCGCCGGCTTCCGCACAATCGCTGGACCAGTAC
>CAYSKY010000710.1:0-2256 GCA_964431425.1 uncultured Burkholderiales bacterium | reverse complement strand
GCGCAGCTGGTGCAATTGCGCGAGGCCGAATTTGTCGGCGCGATGAATGAGAATGGTATTGGCCGTGGGCACATCGATGCCGGTCTCGATGATGGTCGAACACAGCAGGATGTTGGAGCGCTGGTGGTAGAAATCGCGCATGACCCGCTCCAGCTCGCGTTCCGGCAACTGGCCGTGGGCGACGGCAATGCGTGCCTCGGGCAGCAACTTGCTGAGGCGCTCGAACTGGTTCTGGATGGTCTCGACTTCGTTGTACAGGTAATACGCCTGGCCGCCGCGCTTGAGTTCGCGCAGGATGGCCTCACGGATGATGCCGTCCGACAGCGTGTTGACGAAGGTCTTGATGGAGAGACGTCGCTGCGGCGCGGTGGCAATCACCGAGAAATCGCGCAGGCCCTCCAGCGACATCGCAAGTGTGCGCGGAATCGGCGTGGCGGTCAGCGTCAGTACATCGACTTCAGCGCGCAACGCCTTCAGGGCCTCTTTCTGACGCACGCCGAAGCGGTGCTCTTCATCGATGATGACGAGTCCAAGGTTCTTGAAATGAACGTCCTTCTGGATCAGTTTGTGCGTGCCGATGGCGATGTCGATGGTGCCGTCATTCACGCCCTTCAGAGCAACCGTGGTTTCCTTGGCCGAACGAAAGCGCGAGAACTCGGCAATCTTTACCGGCCACTCAGCAAATCGGTCTGAAAAATTCTGGAAGTGCTGCTCCGCGAGCAGCGTGGTCGGAACCAGGATGGCGACCTGCTTGCCGCCGGACACGGCGATAAAGGCGGCACGCAGTGCGACCTCCGTTTTGCCGAAGCCTACGTCGCCGCATACCAGCCGGTCCATCGGTTTACCCGAGGTCATGTCCGTCATGACCGCCTTGATTGCGGTGGCCTGGTCGGGCGTCTCCTCGAACGGGAACGAGGACGAAAAGGCATCGAATTCGTTTAGCTTGAGCGGGAAGGCAAAGCCCTGACGAGCTGCCCGGCGTGCATATAGGTTCAGCAGTTCGGCCGCGGTATCGCGCACCTGTTGGGCGGCTTTGCGGCGGGCTTTTTCCCATTGACCGCTGCCCAGTCGGTGGAGCGGCGCGGTATCCGGGTTGGCGCCGGTGTAACGCGAGATGACCGACAGTTGCGCCACGGGTACGAACAGTTTGTCGCCACCGTCGTAGTGGAGTTCCAGGAATTCCTGCGTTCCTTCGCCCAGATCCATGCTGATCAGGCCCGCATAGCGGCCAATGCCATGTTGCTCGTGCACGACCGGGTCGCCGATATTGACCTCGGCCAGATCGCGCAGCATGCCCTCTGCGTTGGTGCGCGCACGGCTCTGGTCGCCGCGCCGGCGCGATTGCTTGACCTCCTGCGCGTAGAGTTCGTTTTCGGTGACGACGGCAAGATTTTCTTCAGGCAGGATGAAACCGGCCTGTAGCGGTGCGAAGGTAATGCCGAGCCTGCCGACTACGCCGGCAAGCCCGGCAAAATCCTGGACCGCCTCCGCTTCCAGGCCGTTCTCGGCCAGAAACTGCGTGACCGTCTCACGCCGGCCCATGCCTTCGGTCGTGATCAGGGTACGACCACTGAACGAGCCTGCAAATGCGCGAAACTTGCTAAGAGGATCCACCGCGCGCCGGTCCACATCGATGCGTGGCAGCGGCAGGGTGCTGGAAAATACGTCTTCCCTCTCAACCCGCTTGAATCGCTTCAGGCCGGCGAATAGCTCGTCGGCCGGCAGGAAGATTTCCAGCGGCGGCAACAGCGGATGGTCCTTGTCGCCACGCATCAACTCATAGCGCGATTTGGTGTCCTGCCAGAAGTCCTCAGCGCGGGCGGCGACATCGCCGTGCACAAACACGCGGGTGTCGGCCGGCAGATAGTCGAAGACAGTGGCGGTGGATTCGAAGAACAGCGGCAGGTAGTACTCCACTCCGTTGGGCGCGAGTCCGGTGGAGACGTCCTTGTACATGCGGCTTTTGGACGGATCTCCTTCGAAGCGATCCCGGAAATTCTCGCGGAAGCGGTTCTGGCCTTCCTTGTCGAGTGGGAACTCGCGCGCGGGCAACAGCCGGATCTCGTTGACTGGATAGATGCTGCGCTGGGTGTCGACGTCAAACGTGCGTATGGCTTCGATCTCTTCCCCGAACAGGTCGATGCGGTACGGCACGCTGCTGCCGGTCGGAAAAAGGTCAACCAGTCCACCCCGCACGGCGTATTCGCCCGGCGCCATGACCTGGGTGTTGCTGGTGTATCCGGCCAGCACCAGATC
>CAYSKY010000709.1:0-2267 GCA_964431425.1 uncultured Burkholderiales bacterium | reverse complement strand
TAGGCTTTGACGCCGGGGTAGCGCGCGAAGTAGCGGTCGATGTAGTTGGCGGCGGCGGCGCGCTCGATGCCGAGATTGCCGGCCAGGCCGAACGCACTCATGCCGTAAATCAAGCCGAAGTTGATGACCTTGGCGTAGCGCCGCTGCTCGCTGGTGACTTCCGGCAACGCAACGCCGAAGACTTCGGCGGCGGTGGCCTGGTGCACGTCGCGGCCTTCGGCAAAGGCCGTGAGCAGGCCCTTGTCGCCGGAGAGGTGGGCCATGATGCGCAGCTCGATCTGCGAATAGTCGGCCGAGACGATCACGCTGCCGGGCGGGGCGATGAAGGCTTCGCGGATGCGGCGGCCTTCTGCCGTGCGCACGGGGATGTTCTGCAAATTCGGATCGTTGGACGACAGGCGGCCTGTGACGGCCACAGCCTGCCCGTAGTTGGTGTGCACGCGCCCGGTTTTCGGGTTCACCATCTTGGGCAGTTTGTCGGTGTAGGTGCTTTTGAGCTTCGACACGCTGCGGTATTCCAGAATGGTCTTCGGCAGCGGGTAGTCTTCGGCCAGCTTGGTAAGGACTTCCTCGTCGGTGCTCGGTGCGCCGCCGGGGGTTTTCTTGATGACCGGCAGCTTCATGCGGTCAAAGAAAATTTCGCCCAGTTGCTTTGGGGAGCCGAGATTGAACGGCTGCCCGGCCAGCTCGTGCGCTTTCGTTTCCAATTCCAGCATTTTCTGGCCGAGTTCGCCGCTTTGCTTTTCCAGCAGCGCCGCATCGATCAGCACGCCGTTGCGTTCGATGGTGAGCAGCACATGCGTGGTGGGCATTTCGATGGCGTCGTACACATAACGAAGCTTGTCGTCGGCCGTGATCTGCGGATGCAGCGCTTCGTGCAATTGCAGCGTGACGTCGGAATCCTCGGCCGAGTATTTGGTGGCGACCTCAATGGAAACCTGGTCGAAACTGATCTGCGAGGCGCCCTTGCCGGCGACATCCTCAAACGCGATGGTGTCGGTGGCATTCAGGTGCCGCGTGGCCAGCGAGGTCATGTCGTGGCGGTGGTGGCTTTCGAGTACGTACGACTGCAGCAGCGTGTCGTGCTGGTAGCCCTGCACGGCAATGCCGTGGTTAGCAAATACATGCAGGTCGTACTTGATGTTCTGGCCGAGTTTTTTCTTGCTGCCGTCATCGAGCCACGGGCGCAGTTTGGTGATGCAGGCTTCGAAGTTCAGCTGGTCGGGTGCGCCGGGGTAAATGTGGTTGAGCGGCAGGTAGGCCGCCTCGCCCGCTACGCAGGCAAACGACAGGCCGACAATGCGGGCGGTCATCGGGTCGAGGCTGGTGGTTTCCGTGTCGAGCGCGACCAGTTCGGTGGTGTTGAGTTTGGCGATCCACGCATCGAGTTGCGCGTCGGTGAGGATGCACTCGTAATTGCGAGTGGCGTTGAAAGTGTGGGCAGCGGAAATCCCCGCCGCCGGTGGCGATCCAGCCTGCGGAGCACCGGCCTCTGAACCGGCCGACCACCGCACCGCATTCGAATCCTTCGCCGCCTGCTTGAACACGCCATCACCGGCAGACTCGTCCACTGCTGGCGTTCCCTTGTGCAGTGCCGCGCGCATGCCCTTGAAGCCGAAGTGCTCGTACAGCTGGTCCAGCCGCGCGATGTCGCGTTCCTTGTGGTCGATGGTGTCGAAGTCGAATGGCAGCGGCACGTCGCATTTCACCGTCACCAGGGTGCGGCCGGTGGGCAGCCAGTCGAGGGCCTTGCGCAGGTTCTCGCCGACCACACCCTTGATGTTGGCGGCGTTGGCGATGATGTTGTCGAGTGAGCCGTACTCCGCGATCCATTTCGCAGCGGTCTTGGGGCCGACTTTTTCCACGCCGGGAACGTTGTCCACGGTGTCGCCCATCAGCGCGAGGTAATCGATGATGCGGTTGGGCGGCACGCCGAATTTCTCGGTGATGCCGGCCACGCCCAGCTTTTCATTCGACATGGTGTTGTACCAGAGCACGCCGTCTTCAACGAGTTGTGCAAGGTCCTTGTCGCCGGTGGAGATGATGGTTTCCACGCCGCGCGCCACGGCGTGCTTGGTGAGGGTGCCGATGACGTCGTCCGCTTCCATGCCCGCCACCTCGATGCAGGGCCAGCCCAGCGCCCCGGCCACGTCACGGATATGGCCGATCTGGTGAGCCAGGTCCTCGGGCATTTTTTCGCGGTTGGCCTTGTACTCCGGATAGATGTCGTCGCGGAAGGTTTTGCCACGGGGGTCAAAAACGCAGGC
>CAYSKY010000708.1:0-2273 GCA_964431425.1 uncultured Burkholderiales bacterium | reverse complement strand
ACTCAAAGGTAAACGGTTTACCCATGAGCGCGCCAACCAGCAGCGCCAGCAGCACGCCGTCGAACATGCCCCAGGCCATGCTGGTCCAGGTGGAAAAACCCCGCTTTTGCGTACGCAGCGCCACCATGCTGCCCAGCGACGAGGCGATCACCGACAGCACCGTCATCAACGCACCCAGTTCGGCGTTGCGGCTTTCGTGAAGCTTGCCGAATTCATTCCAGAAGACGCAGACGATGCCCGCGATGCCGAGCGCCGATCCCGTCGCGACGCGCAGGGTCATCGGCGTCCCAAAGAACAGCCGTGACAGCAGCATGGCGATCAGGGGGCTCGCCGAATAGCCGACCGCCACCATGCCGGACACGATAAAGGTCTCGGCGTAGTAAACAAAGATATAGCTGATGCAGAACATGCCGGCGCCGAAAAGGAACAAATCGACATGGTGGCGCGCCGCAAAACGCAGCGACACGCCGCGCCAGCGGCAAAAACCAAACAAAACACCCGACGCCAGCAAAAAACGGTAGCCGACCGACATCTCCGGCGCCACGCTCCCCAACTGAAAGGTAATAACCAGCCAGGTCGATCCCCAGATGGCAACGCAGGTCAGGAATAGCTGGAGATTCGAGAACGGCATGGTGATCCTGAAACAAAAACGTCCTGCCGCGGGGGCGGCCGCACGCCTTGGGTGGTGCGGGCTTACTTGTTGATGCCGAGTTGCGACAACACGAAGGAATAGGTGACGGCGATTTCCTTCAGGTAATCATAGCGCCCGGAGGCCCCGCCGTGGCCGGCATCCATGTTGGTCTTGAGCAGCAGCGGGTTGCTGTCGGTCTTCAGGGTACGCAGCCTGGCGACATACTTGGCCGGCTCCCAGTACATCACCTGGCTGTCGTTGAGTGAGGTCTCGACCAGCATGGCCGGGTAGGCCTTCTTTTCCAGGTTGTCGTAGGGCGAATAGGAGCGCATGTACTTGTAGGCCGGTTCTTCATTGGGATTGCCCCACTCCAGATATTCGCCCACCGTCAGCGGCAATGAGGCATCCAGCATGGTGTTCATCACGTCCACAAACGGCACCTGAGACACAACCGCCTTGTACAAGTCCGGACGCATGTTGGTCACCGCCCCCATCAACAGGCCGCCGGCGCTGCCACCCTGGATCGCAAGCTGCTTCGGTTCCGTGTATTTCTGCGCGATCAGGTGCTCGGCCGCCGAGGTGAAATCGGTGAAGGTGTTTTTCTTCTTCATCATCTTGCCGTCGTCGTGCCACTTCTTGCCCATCTCGCCGCCGCCGCGGATGTGGGCGATGGCATAGATCACGCCGCGATCCAGCAAGGCAAGGCGTGTCGAGCGGAACGCGAGCGGCATGGAGATTCCATACGAACCGTAGCCGTAGAGCAGCGTCGGCTGCGGACCGGCCTTCTTCAACGATTTCTTGTAGACAATTGAAATCGGCACCTTGGTCCCGTCAGCCGCCGTCGCCATGATGCGCTCCGACTGATATTCCTTCAGGTCGTAGCCGCCCAACACCGGCTGCTGTTTTTTCAGGGTGCGATCGCGCTTGGCAACATCGTAGTCATAGACCGAGGCGGGCGTCACCAGCGAGCTGTAGTTGAAACGGTAGGTCTTGCTGTCGAATTCGGCGTTCTGTCCCGGCGAGGCATCGTAGGCCGGCTCCGGGAAGGTGATGACGTGCGGCTTGCGGGTCTTGGCATCGAATACCCGAAGCTGCGGCAGGCCGCCGGTCTTTTCGACCGCGACGAAGAAATCCTTGAACAGGTCAACACCATCCAGCTTCACATCGGCGCGATGCGGAATGATTTCCTTCCATTGCTTCTTGTCCGCCTTGCCGGCAGGTGCGACCACCAGGCGCGAATTGCGGCCCTTGTCGTTCGTGACGACAAAGAAGTCCTTGCCGGCATGATCCACGTAGTACTTGGTGTTTTCCTTGCGCGGCAGGTACGACCAGAACTTGCCCTCCGGCTTGCTGGCATCCAGCAGGTACTGTTCATTCGTTTCGGAACTCTCCGAGGTCATGATGATGTAGCCGTCGCTACGCGTGCCTTCGACACCGATGCCATAGAGCTCGTCCTTCTCATTGAAGAGTTCCTCAGGCTTGCCGCCCAGCACCAGCCGGAACAGACGGTCCGAACGCTTGGTGGTGGCATCTTCGGTGACATAAAACACGGTCTTGTTGTCGTTGGCCCAGGCGACCGAGGTCACGCGCTCGATCTTGTCATCCAGCAACTTGCCGGTTTCCAGATCCTTGAACTGCAGCG
>CAYSKY010000707.1:0-2275 GCA_964431425.1 uncultured Burkholderiales bacterium | reverse complement strand
CCCTGCGCCACGCCTTTGCCACGCACCTCATCAACCATGGCGCCGACCTGCGTGTGGTGCAGCTGCTGCTGGGGCATGCCGATATCACCACCACGCACATCTATACCCACGTGGCACGTGAACGGCTGAAGCAGATCCACGCGCGCCACCACCCGCGCGGCTAACAAATACTTAGAAACTCCAGCATTGGCGCGGCTCTCCGGGCAAAAATGCTCCGGAAGCCTCGCCAGTGCTGGGGTTTATCAAATGCCGGCGAGTCGCTCCGCCGCGAGTGCGAGCGTTTCCTCTTTCTTGGCAAAACAGAAACGCACAGTCTGTTGTTCCACCGGCTTCTGGTAAAAGGCCGAGACAGGGATACAGGCCACGCCGGCTTGCTTGGTGAGCATGACAGCGAATTCCGCCTCCTTGAGTCCGGCGAATTCCGGGAGATGCCCGTAGCTTGCGAGCACGAAGTAGGTGCCACGGCTGGGCTGCCATCGGAAGCGAGACTTCGCCGCGCACTCGAGGAAGTAGTCGCGTTTGCGCTGGTAGAAATCCGAAAGCTGCAGGTGCGTACCCAGTTGCATGTAACGCGCGATGGCGTGCTGCGAGGGTGTGTGCACCGTGAACACTACGAACTGGTGCGCCTTGCGAAATTCCGCCGTCAGTTCGGCCGGTGCCATGCAATAGGCGATCTTCCAGCCGGTGACGTGATAGGTCTTGCCGAAAGAAGAAACCACGAACGCGCGCTCGGCGAGTCCCGGAAATGATGCGGCGCTGAGATGACGCGCGCCGTCGTACACCATGTGCTCGTAGACCTCGTCGCTGATGAGCATGATGTCGGTATCGCGCAGCAGAACTGACAGCGCCTGCAAGTCCTCGCGGTTCCAGATCGTGGCCGTGGGATTGTGCGGCGAATTGATCATGATGGCGCGCGTCTTCGGCGTGACCAGCGCCTTGACGGCATCCCAGTCCGGCCGGTAATCCGGTGCCTTCAGGGTCGCATACACGGGCCTGCCGCCATTCAATCGGATAACCGGGTCGTAACTGTCGTAAACGGGCTCGAAGATAATGACTTCGTCGCCCGGCTGGACGATGGCGGTCAGTGCCGTCTGAATGGCCTGGGTAGCCCCGGCGGTCACCGTGACTTCCGTGTCCGGGCTGTAGCGGTGCTGATAGAGCCGCTCCACTTTTTCCGCGATCGCGTCGCGCAGCGCAGGCACACCGGTCATCGGCGGGTACTGATTCAGGCCGGACTGCATGGCGGCGTTCATCATGTCCAGCAGCCGCGGATCGCAATCAAAATCGGGGAAGCCCTGCCCGAGATTCACCGCGCCATGCTGCTGGGCCAGTGCGGACATCGTGGTAAAAATGGTGGTGCCGACATCCGGCAGTTTTGAAGCTGGTATCTTCATCGTTCAATCATAGCAGCGGGTCACGCATATGACAGCCGGAACTCCCCCCGTCCTCATCGACCGTATTGATCATTTTGTACTCACCGTCATGAGCCTCGAAGCGACCTGCGACTTCTACTCGCGGGTGCTGGGCATGCAGGTGGTTCATTTCGAATCGATGGGAACAAAGCGGGTGGCCCTCACGTTTGGCGATCAGAAAATCAATCTTCATCCGGCGGATGCGGTTCCCGATCCCAACGTTCTAAAGCCCACACCCGGTTCGGCAGATTTTTGCCTGACCACCGCAACGCCGTTGGCCGACGTACAGGCGCATCTGGCCCGAGAAGGTGTGGCCGTCATCCTCGGCCCCGTCATGCGCACCGGCGCCAGAGGGAAAATCCAGTCCGTGTATTTTCGCGACCCGGACCTCAACCTGATCGAGGTCGCCAACGAAATGCCTGCCAACCAGCCGGCTGCATAGTCGTGACGATCCCGTCGGTGCAACTGCCCACTGGCATGGCGATGCCAGCACTCGGCCTCGGTACCTGGCGCATGGGTGAGGACGCAAATATGCGCCGACAGGAAGTGGCCGCCTTGCGGCATGGTCTCACCCATGGCATCAACCTGATCGACACTGCCGAGATGTATGGCGACGGAAACGCGGAAAAGATCGTGGGCGAAGCGATCAAGGGTTTGTCCACCCTGCCGTTGATCGTGTCGAAGGTCTATCCGTGGAATGCGTCCCGCAGCGGCACGGTGAAAGCCTGCGAGGCCAGCCTGCGCCGGCTGGGCGTGGACACCGTCGATGTTTACCTTTTGCATTGGCGGGGCGAACACCCGCTCGCCGGCACGGTTGCCGCCATGGAATCGCTCAAACAAGCGGGCAAGATCCGGTCGTGGGG
>CAYSKY010000706.1:232-2277 GCA_964431425.1 uncultured Burkholderiales bacterium | reverse complement strand
GCTCGCGATATTCGCCCTTGCCTTCCAGGCTGACAATCTGCGCCGGCGCCGGTGCAGCCACCGAATTACCGGCGTAGCTGAAGCCAGCCGCCAACAGTAGCGCCGGCAGCAGTCGCGTTCTCCATCTGATGTTTGTCATCTTGCCTAGAACTGCTGTCGGGTGATGGCCACCTGCCGGCCATTGGGAAGCGTCAGCGTCGCGTGGCTGGAATCCTGGAAAACAATGCCTGCGCTACCGACATTGGCATTGAGTACGGTCGGCTTCTTGTATGGCCCGGTCAGCGTCTGACCGCCCTGCACCTGCAGCCAGTTGCCAGAAAAGCTGGTCGGACTCGTCAGCGCGTTTTGCGTCAGGTACCACACCGGCCGGCCGTCGGTTTCATACATGTATCCGGCGATGAAGGCGTAGTTGTTTTTGACTTCCAGAAAGTAGCCGCGACCGTTCTCGCTGGCACTCCACCACCAGCCATTCTCCGGCACGAACGCGGGAGTAGTGCCGCCACCGGAGCCGATAACATCGTCAAAACGCACAATCGGAATGGAACCACCCGGCCAGATCAGCGTGCCGTGCCGCGAATCATTGAACGTCAGTGTGATGGTGCCGGCACTGGTGGGGGTGGCCGGTGCACGATAAGCACCGTTCAGGCTCTGGCCATTGGCAACCTGATACAGCGTGCCGTTGTAGAACGAGCCATCCAGTGCTACCGGCCCGGGGGAGACCACCCAGGTGGCGTGCCCGGCGTCATCGTAGAGATAGCCGGACATGAAAAGATTGTTGCCGCGAACTTCGATACCGAATCCGCGCCCGTCCTCGGCCGGATTCCACCACCAACCTGTCTCAGGTGCCTGCGGGCTGCAAACACTGCTGCCGGGGATGGTGACGGCATTGCGATGCACACCATTGTTGATCATGGCCGCTGAATTGGCGCCGTAACCGACGTAGAAAATGGAACCCGCAATCAGCGCGGTGCTGACGTTGTTCAACACCGCCACCGACGCGCCCTGGCTGCTGAGCACACCCGTGAGGTAGGCCTGCAGGGAATTGGCATTCGCGACGGTGAGCTGGCCCGACGCGGTCAACTGCGCCAGCACGCAAGGCAGCGCCGTATCCGTTGTGGCGGTATCGGCCTTCCTGGCCATCGGCCCCTTGTGATTGCTGACGCTGACTGACGATGCACCTTGCACAATGGCCGCTGGCGCCAGGGCGAACACATACACGTTGCCGTTGGACCCCACATCCTGCGGGCGGTACTGGATGTTGGCGGTGATGTTGGCAGACGACGGCGTGACGCTGCCGGTGACGGTCATCGGAAATACGGGGGCGACGGCACGAACCGTCACGGTCGTAGCGACCGAATAGGCAGCCACATTCAGGCTGCCTGGCAGCGACGGGTTCGGCTGGACGTCCACGAGAGACGCAAATCCGCCATCAAGCGGGTATTCATTGCCGGCTAACAGGGTTCCTGCAGGAATGGTAACCGTTAACGTATTGGAGCCTGGAACGGCAGAAAAGAACTGCACGGTGTCGGCGAGCGAAATGGCACTGTCGCGGGTGGATCCGTAGCCTGTGAATGCGCTCGTCCGCACCGTGAATGGTTTTGTCGGGTCTACTTCGTACACTCCGCCCGCCCACTTCCCGCCGGTGAGTGTCAACACAGGCGGGGTTGGATAGGCGTCGCCGCTCAAGTTCAACGATACGCTGGTGCCGAGCACGTTGACGGTGTAGATCCCGCTTCCAAACCGGGCATTCAGGTCGGCCAGGTTCGGAGAACCCCAGTCGTTGCCGAATGGCGCGCCACTGGCCCATTTGTTTTCGGCGCTGTTGTAAGTCAACTTGCCGCTGTTGTACCAGGACCCCAACAAGCCCGTATTGACCGGCCCACTGAAAGTAGGAACGGCAATGCCACTGAGGTTAGACCCAAAAACATTGGCGGAAAACCCGTACGGACCACCATACGAAGGCCCGGTCGGACGGGGATCCACTTTTACCTCGGTCGGCGAGGTCTGCACGTCGTCCCAGTTGGTCGCGGACACCACCACGATCT
>CAYSKY010000706.1:0-222 GCA_964431425.1 uncultured Burkholderiales bacterium | reverse complement strand
GTATTCGATATGCTTTCCCACAACGACACGCTGCACGGTCTGCGCGCGCGCCGCCGGGGTACAGAATCCCGCCACCAGTGTCACCGCAATTAATGCGCGAAATGTTGTTCGCTTCTTTTGGCGAATTGATGCTTTGTTTTGAATGCGCAACTTCACTCTCCCTAGACAGTCGTTTGCTGTTTTATCAGGTTCTTCACCCATGCCAAATTTGCGAACCACGGG
>CAYSKY010000705.1:0-2278 GCA_964431425.1 uncultured Burkholderiales bacterium | reverse complement strand
CGAGAAGCGGCCGGCGGGCATCAGCGGCTTCAGCCAGTACGACAAGCTGTATGCAGACGTGGAGCTTTGGCTGGCCAAGGGGTGGATGGATTATCTGGCGCCCCAACTCTATTGGCCGATTGAACAGAAGGCCCAGGCTTTCGGCGTGCTGCTCGATTACTGGCTGCGCGAGAACACCGCCGGGCGGCACGTCTGGTCGGGGCTTTACACAAGCCGCATCCTCGAAGGGGCAAACCCGAATCCGGGCGACGCCGCCAAGTCCTGGGAACCGAAGGAAATCCTCGACCAGATTGCGCTGGTGCGTTCTCGCTCGGTAAACAACGCAACGGCGCAGGGCCAGGTTCACTTCAGCGCGGTGGCGCTCACCCAGAACCGCAAGGGCATCAGCGATCAGCTCAGGGCCGCGAGCTATCCATCGCCGGCGCTGGTGCCGGGATCGCCCTGGCTGTCCGCCGTCCCGGCTGCGCCGATTTTGAAAGTGGCGAACGATCCCGCGACCGGCAGGCCACTGCTGCTGGCGGCGCCCGGTACCGGCGACACACCGGTGCAGTATGTGGTATGGACGCGCAGTGATGCGGGCTGGACCTGGCGGACGGTGCCGGTGACACGCGAGTCCAACGGCGCGGTGCGGTGGCTTGAACTGCCAGCCGGCGGGACTGAAGGCAGTTACGTCGTCAGCGTCATTGATCGTGCTGGCAATGAAAGCCCGCGCAAGCGCGCCAATGTGGGGCCGCAGGGACTGGTGCTGGCGCAATGAGCGCAGGCAATATCATCGGCTTGGGGCTGGACGCCGGCGGCACGCAGACCCGCTGGGCGCTGGCGGACGGTGGCGGTTCGGTGCTCGCCGAAGGCAGTGTTGCGGGCATGACCGGGCTGCTGCTCAACAGCGAGGCGGGCCGGGTGCAATTGCGTGATGCCCTGGTCGCGCTGGCAGCCACGGTGCGATCACACGGCCAGCCGGCGGCCGTGTGCGCTGGCTTCACCGGCGTCGATGGCACCGCGCGGATACTGGCTGAGATGATCGCCGCACCGCTGGAAATTTCGGCCGATGCGGTTGCCATGAAAAGCGACATCGAAATTGCATATCTGGATCTGTTTGCGCCGGGCGAAGGCTACGTGGTGTATGCCGGTACTGGCTCAATTGCAGCGTTCATTGAAGCTGACGGCACATTTCATCGCGCCGGCGGGCGGGGCGTGATGCTCGATGATGCCGGCGGCGGATTCTGGATTGCGAGCGAAGCCTTGCGCCACATCTGGCGGCGCGAGGACGAATTGCCGGGGGCCTGGCGCGGCTCGCCGATGGCAGTGGAGATATTCAAGCGTATCGGTGGCGATGACTGGTCGTTCACGCGGCGATTCGTTTACGCCGGTGAGCGCGGGGAGATTGGCAAGCTGGCGCTGGCGGTCGCCGCCACTGCAGGCTCCGATCCAGTCGCGCACGGCATCATCGCATCGGCGGGCATTGAACTGGCGCGTTTGGCGCAGGCACTCATCGGTCGGTTCGGCTTGCGCCCCGTTGCCCTGTCCGGCCGTGCGGCCACCTTGCATCCCTTGATCGAACAATCCATGCGTGCGTCGCTGCCGGCGGGCATCGATCTGCGTTTGCGCGTCAGCGATGCGCATCATGCGGCAGCGCGCCTGGCCGCCCAATCTGCAAAGAAGGAAGACTGATGAAAAAGCTGTTGCTGATTTCTGTCGTTGCGCTATTGGCCGGTTGCGCCACCCCCTATATCGATCGCACGTACACCGCCAAAAGCCAGGACAGCCGTGTGCAGTTCCTGATTCTGCATTACACCGCCGGCCATTTTCCCGGCTCACTGAAGACGCTGGTGGAAGGCCCGGTCAGCAGCCACTATCTGGTCAATGACAATCCGCCCACCATCTATCAGCTGGTCGACGAAAACCGGCGCTCGTATCACGCCGGGCAGAGCTACTGGAAAGGCAGCTCGGCCTTGAACGCCGCCTCGGTCGGCATCGAGATTGTCGGTCTGGGATACATCAATACCCCGCAGGGTCGCGTCTGGCCGGAATATCCCAAGCCGCAGATTGATGCAGTGATCGAACTTTCCAAAAAAATCATCAAGGAACACAACATCCGTCCTGATCGGGTGCTCGGTCACAGTGACATCGCGCCAACCCGCAAGACCGACCCCGGCCCACGCTTTCCCTGGAAGCGTTTTGCCGAGGAAGGCCTGATCCCGTGGCCGGATGAGGCGCAGGTGGCGCAACGCAAACTGGTCTATGAGCAGGAACTGCCCGACGTGGAATGGTTCCAGGT
>CAYSKY010000704.1:0-2286 GCA_964431425.1 uncultured Burkholderiales bacterium | reverse complement strand
TGCTTCGCTGCAGCTACCGCCCGAGGGCTTTCCACCACGACCAGGTGCCCCTTCATGTGCAACAGGTGTGCGGCGCCGGCGGCGGCGAGCAGATCGGCAAAGTCCGCTGCTGCCGTGGCCTGCAGCGAGGCCAGCGCTGCGGCCCCGCGGGCAAAGGCGGACGGCCGTGAAGCCCAGGTGAATCGCGCCAGCCACGGCAGGATGCTCAGCAGGTATGCCGGCGCGATGCGCAGGGGGCTGTCTTTATTGAACAGGTAGCCCGGCGCGCCCCGAATGACCGCAGGGGACGCCAGCGGAAACACCTGCTCGGTGGCGATGTGGCCTGCGTTGCCGAATGAAGCACCCATGCCCGGGGCGTCTCGGTCGAGTAGCAAAACACGGCGGCCCGCTGCCTGCAAACGAAAGGCGCAGGCGAGGCCGACAATACCCGCGCCGGCGACGACGATGTCCGGCTGCGGCGTGGTCATGGTGGTTGCGAAGTGCGGTGAACTCAGGCCGGAAACTCGGGCTTGCTGGCGAGCGCCTGTCGGATGATGTGCTCGGCTTCCGCCAGTTCCTGTCCGGTCAGCGGCAGACGCGGCGCACGCACCGCCGCACTTCCCATGCCGGTGTGTTGTTGCACCAGCTTGATGAGTTGCACAAACTTCACCACGGTGTCCATTTTCAAGAGCGGCAGGAACCAGTGGTACAGGGCTTCCAGTTCACGCCATTTGCCGGCGCGCGCCATGTCGAAAAGGACCACGGATTCGCGCGGAAATGCGTTTACCAGACCGGCCACCCAGCCGGTGGCGCCCGCGGCAATCCCTTCGACGATGATGTCGTCCACGCCCACGAGAATGTGCAGGCGCTGGCCGATCAGTGAGCGGATGGCAGCGATGCGGCGGATGTCGGCGCTGGACTCCTTGATCGCCACCAGGTTGGCGTGCTCCGACGCCAGTTCGGCCACCTGTGGAGGCAGAAAATCGGTCTTATACGCAATCGGGTTGTTGTAAAGCATGCACGGCAGCTTGGTGGCGGCGATCACGGCGGCGACATGGTGTTTCATTTCGCGCCAGTCGCTGGAATACACGTAGGGCGGCAGCACCATCAGTCCGCGACAGCCGACCTCCGCCGCCATCTTCGCGAACGCCACAGCGTCGTCGGTCGACAGGGCCGCCACGCCCGGCACCACGGCACCGCGACCCGCAGTGGCCTGGACGACGGTCTCGAGTACTGCTTTCTTTTCGACCATGGTGAGTGTCGCGGTTTCACCGAGCGAGCCGAGCGGCACGATGCCGGTGCAGCCGGCGTCAAACATCATGCCCACATGGCGCGCCAGGAACTCATGGTCGACGCTGCCGTCAGCGTTAAAGGGGGTGGTGATGGCGGGTAGTACGCCGTTCCAGAAAGTTTTCATTGTTGTTGTCGGTGTTGAAAAAAGGAAAAGGAAAGCGGCGAGACAGCTATGCGATGCCCCATTGAAAAGGATCGGCCGGATCGAGCAGCAGCACGCCGTCACCGCAGATGTGCGCTCGGCCCGTGATGGTGGGAATGATGCCGCCGTCAGCGTGGCGGTAGCTGCCTTCAAAGACGCTGCCGATGACACTTTCCTGCCGCCAGGTGGCGCCTTCGGCCAACTTGCCGTCGGCGGCGAGACAGGCGAGCTTGGCACTGGTGCCGGTGCCGCAGGGCGAACGATCGTATTCGATGCCGGGGCAAAGGACAAAGCTGCGGCTGTCGAGGCCGGCGACCGAGGGCTCGCCGAACAGTTCGATGTGATCGATTTCCGCGCCGTCGCGGCCGGTGATGCTGTGTTCCGCAAGTGAATTGCGAATGCGGGCGGCATAGTCCGTCAGCGCCGGTACGTTGGCACGCGTGATGTCGAGCCCGCCGGCAGTTGTCAGGAAAAACCAGTTGCCACCCCAGGCAATATCGCCCGTGACCGCGCCCGCGCCGGGCACTTCGACATGGATGTCCTTGAGAAAGCGATACGACACGATGTTGTCCAGCGACACGCGCCCGTCAGTGTGCAGCCGGCAGCTCACAGTGCCGACGGGCGTATCCAGGCGGTGCACGCCCGGCTCAATGCGTTGCAGGTATTGGAGCGTGGCGATGGCCCCAATGGTGCCGTGGCCGCACATCCCAAGGTAGCCGACGTTGTTGAAAAAAATCACCGAGGCCACCGAATCCGCCTCGACGGGCGGCATCAGCCAGGCGCCAACCATTACGTCAGAGGCGCGAGGCTCGGTGCAGGCCGCCGCACGATACTGATCATGTTCACGGCGCATTGCCGCCACCCGTTCGGGC
>CAYSKY010000703.1:0-2287 GCA_964431425.1 uncultured Burkholderiales bacterium | reverse complement strand
GTGTAGCCGGGCGCCTCGTCCAGCTTCGTCCCCCAGAAGTCTTCAAACCAAGCATGCGCCCCGGCGTTGTCCACGCGCTGGTAGTTGGGGAACATCATGGGGATCAGGCCCGCATCGCTCGCACCCTGCACATTGTTCTGGCCGCGCAGCGGATGCAGGCCCGAGCCGGGCTTGCCGACCTGGCCGGTCATGAGCGTGAGTGCGATCAGGCAGCGTGCATTGTCGGTGCCGTGCACGTGCTGCGAAACGCCCATGCCCCACAAAATCATCGAGCCCTTGCTGGTGGCGTAGGCGCGCGCCACTTCGCGCAATGTTTCGGCCGGAATGCCGCACAGCGGCGCCATTTTCTCCGGTGCGAAATCCTTCGAGTTTTCTTTGAGAGCCTCGTAGTTGCTGGTGCGGTTCTTGATGAAGTCTTCGTCCACCAGTCCTTCGTCGATGATGGTGTAAATCATCGCGTTGAGCATCGCCACGTCCATGTCAGGCTTGAACTGCAGGTAGCGCCATGCATGCCGGTAGAGGTCGTTGCGGCGCGGGTCGAGCACCACCAGTTTGGCGCCGCGTTTGGCGGCATTCTTGATCCACGTGGCGGCCACCGGATGGTTCGATGACGGGTTGGCGCCGATGAGGAAAATCACCTCGGCCTTGGCCACATCCGACACCTGGTTCGACACCGCGCCCGAGCCCACACCTTCCAGCAATGCGGCCACCGACGAGGCATGGCAAAGCCGCGTGCAGTGGTCCACGTTGTTCGAGCCAAAGCCGGTGCGCACCAGTTTCTGGAACAGGTACGCCTCTTCATTGGAGCCCTTGGCGGACCCGAAGCCGGCCAGTGCTTTCGGGCCGTGCTGGTCGCGGATTTTTGCGAGCGTGCCGCCGGCCAGATCCAGCGCCTCTTCCCATGTGGCTTCGCGGAAGATCTCCTGCCAGTTGTCCGGGTCCATGCGGAAGTCACCGGACTTCGGCACACCGGCTTTGCGGATCAGGGGCTTGGTAAGGCGTTGCTTGTGGTGTGCGTAATCAAAGCCGAAGCGGCCTTTCACGCACAGCCGGTCGTGATTGGACGGGCCATCGCGCCCTTCGACGCGCACGATGGTGTTGTCCTTCACGTGGTAGGTCAGCTGGCAGCCCACACCGCAGTACGGGCAGACGCTGTCCACCTTTTTGTCGGCCACCACCTGGTAGGCCTCTTTCGCCGGCGCGAGGGCCCCGGTCGGGCAGGCCTGCACGCATTCGCCACAAGCCACACAGGTGCTCACGCCCATCGGGTCGTCAAAATCAAACACGATCTTGGAGTGGCCACCGCGGAAGGCGTAGCCGATCACGTCGTTGTTCTGTTCCTCGCGGCAGGCGCGTACGCAGCGGGTGCACTGAATGCACGAATCCAGGTTCACTGACATGGCCGGATGCGAATAGTCCGGCTCGGGCTGGTGGCGGGCCGGGAAGCGCGAGGTGGTGACGCCGAGTTTTTGCGACCACTTCACCAGCTCATTGGCTTCCGGCTTCAGGTTCTTCACCGGTACATCGGCGGTGAGGAGCTCCAGCACCATCTTCTGCGATTGCACCGCGCGCGGTGAATCGGTGGTGACTTCCATGTTGTTGGACGGATGCCGGCAGCACGACGGTGCCAGCGTGCGCTCGCCCTTGATCTCCACCACGCAGGCGCGGCAGTTGCCGTCGGGACGGTAGCCGGGCTTGTAGCAAAGATGCGGAATTTCCTTGCCGTGTTCCTTGGCGATTTCGATCAGCGTCTGGTCTTCAAACGCGGAAACCTTTTCGCCGTCGAGGGTGAACTCGACAAGCTTGCGTTCGGTGATGGGGTCGGTCATGGCGTTCATTGCTTAACCTCAAACTGTCCTTCCCCGGCGCAGGCCGGGGTCCAAGTTTGTTGCTTTAGTCGGCTATGAAAATTGGACCCCGGCGAAGTTGCCAAACCCGGCCGGGGAAGATCAAAACCTGTGCTCACCCGCTGACTCGCATTCATCACGAAATCTCCTGCGGAAAATGCTTGATCACACAGCGGATCGGGTTCGGCGCCGCCTGGCCGAGACCGCAGATGGAAGCATCGACCATCACCTGCGACAACTCTTCCAGCAATCCGGTGCGCCACTTCGATTCTTCCAGCAGGTGCACGGCTTTTTCGGTGCCGACGCGGCAGGGTGTGCACTGGCCGCAGCTCTCATCGGCAAAGAACTTCATCAGGTTCAGCGCCGCATCGCGCGCCTTGTCCTTGTCCGACAAAATCACCACCGCCGCCGAGCCGATGAAGCAGCCGTGCGGCTGCAGC
>CAYSKY010000702.1:0-2289 GCA_964431425.1 uncultured Burkholderiales bacterium | reverse complement strand
CGCAGGTTTTCGGCAAACCAAAGATCAACATGTACATTGTTTTTGGCAGCGGCATTCTGCTCATAGGATTGAGTTACGTGTTGCTGAAAACCATCGGGTTTTACGGGCCTGCACTTGCATTTATCTTCACCACATACGCAACCGTAACAGCCTACTTTGTCGCGGTCCTCAGACTGACGCGCTCCCGTTTTCTTGAACTCCTCCCGGTTCCCGCCATGTTGCGCGTCATAGGGGCAGCACTTCTTTCGCTGTTGGCTTCGACGGTTGTGAAGGACGCCTTCGCTTCGGGACTGCTCAATCTTTTGATGGCAGGGCTTGTTTTCAGCACGGCTTTTCTACCTTCCGCCATGCTGCTCGGCGTTTTTGAGGAGAGTGACTATGAACTCGGCAGAAGGTGGCTCCGCAGGATACGTCCCAGGGCAGGCGAATAATGTCCAAGCAACGCATTCACGTTCAGCACTTGTTGCTCAGTCTGCAGCCCGGGGGCCTCGAGAACGGCGTGGTAAACGTTGTCAACGGACTGGACCCGGTGCGATTCCAGTCCTCACTGGTGTGTCTGAAGCGGGCAGGGGAGTTTTCGTCCAGAATCACTGCGAAGGATGTCGCTATTCATGAAATGGGTTGGCAAGGAGGCAATGATCTTATTTTGCCGCTGCGGCTCGCTAGGCTGTTTCGCCGAACCCGGCCGCTCATTGTCCATACGCGAAATGCAGAATCGTTCTATTACGGATTCCTTGGTGCAAAGCTTTCCGGTGTACCTGTGCTGATTCATAGCGAACACGGCCGCACATTTGACGATCGCGCCGTACGTTTTCGAGTTCAGCGTCTGTTTTCACACTTTACCGACCGACTTTTCGCAGTGACCGAGCAATTAAAAAGCGATTTGGTCAGGCATATAGAAATCCCCAAGCAACGCATCGAGGTACTTTACAACGGGGTGGACCTTGGACGATTCAGGCCCGTGGACCGCGAGTCGCAACGCGCCAGACTTGGTATCGCGCGGGAAGAACTCGTGGTTGGTAGTGTTGGCCGCCTTGTTGCGGTGAAGAATTATCCGCTTCTCTTAAGAGCGTTCCATGCTTTGGGCAGGCCTGCGTCTCGCCTCATCCTGGTAGGAGATGGACCGGAAAAGGGATCTTTGCGAGTACTTGCGGCGCAACTTGGAATCGCCGACAGAGTTACTCTGCTTGGACACCGCGATGATGTACCGGAATGTCTTGCTGCAATGGACGTGTTTGTATTGCCATCGGTCAGCGAGGGTATGTCCAATACCCTTCTGGAGGCCATGGGATCTGGTATCCCTGTTGTGGCGAGTGACGTTGGTGGAAATCCTGAAATTGTGCGTCCAAACTTGGACGGGTTGTTGTTTCCAAGCAATGACCTGCCAGCCCTGACTTCGGCGCTGCACGCTATGGCAAATGGCGCAACTCGTAACCACTTTGGTGCCGCCGCCCGCGCGCGCGTCTTCGCCGATTTTTCGATGAGTGCTATGATTTCCCGCTATCAGACGCTGTATGAATCAGCAGTTACTGCTGGCGCAACACAATCTCAAAGACCATGACCTTGCTCGCAGACAGAATCGTCAATCACTCCTCGGTGCGCAAATTGGCTGGTTGGGCTTCTGGCAAACTGAGTGCGAGACCGGTCATTCTTCTTTACCACGGTGTGTCGTTTGGACCGGCGCCCGGCACACTCCGTAATTGTGAGCAAAAGCACATTCCGCTGGATGCCTTTGTTGAGCACCTGCGGGCATTGCAGCGCCACCGGCGCGTTATCCCGTTGCAAGAGCTCATCGAGGGTCTGCGTAGGGGTGATGACATGAACCGGACGGTGGCCATCACTTTTGACGACGGTTACGAAAACAACGCATTGGTGGCGGCGCCCGCATTGGCGGATTTCGCGATCCCGGCCACGTTTTTCATCGCTACCGGCTATGTCGGCATAGATCGCTGGATCTGGACAGATCAATTGGAGATGTCGCTTGATCGAACGCCGGAAAAGCGGGTGCAAGGACCGGATGGCAAGGTCTATGGGATAGGGACTCTAGAGGAGAAACTCCGCGCACTAAAGGCAATCAAGGCAGTCTTGAAGCGCCTTCCACACCGCGAGTGCCTGGCAGCAGTTGCGACAGTATCGGGCAATCTGGGCGTTGATCCGTCTAGTATCCCAACTGATGGCGACTACCGGTTCATGACTTGGGATCAAGTTCGCGAACTGTCACGTGCGGGCTTTGAAATCGGAGCACACACCATAAACCATCCGATACTTTCGCAAATTCCGGACCTGGAA
>CAYSKY010000701.1:1425-2293 GCA_964431425.1 uncultured Burkholderiales bacterium | reverse complement strand
TTACGGACGCCAGCGGCCAGCCAAACGATGTCTGGTATTTCTGGTTGACCGGCACCAGCACATCGCGCAGTGCATCGTTCGATGCATGCAGCGAAACGGCCAGTGCGACCGGACAACGTTCTTTCAGGCGCAACAGGTTTGGCACGAGGCCGCTAGTGGACAAGGTAAGGCGCCGGCGCGACAACCCGTAGCCGTGATCGTCCAGCATGATGTCCATGGCGGCGGTGGCATTGTCGAAATTGGCCAGGGGTTCACCCATGCCCATCATGACGACATTGCTGATGATGCGATCGCCCTTCGGATCACGCCCCATCGCCTTGTTGGCCCACCACAGCTGGCCGACGATTTCAGCGGCGGTCAGGTTGCGGTTGAAGCCCTGCTTGCCGGTGGAACAAAAAGTGCAATCCAGCGCGCAGCCCACCTGCGACGACACACACAGCGTGCCGCGGTCATCTTCCGGGATGAACACCACCTCGATGCCATTGCCGGTACCCACATCCAGCAGCCATTTGCGGGTGCCGTCACGCGAAGCCTGTTCCGTCATCAGCTTCGGCGGCGCGATGACGGCCACGCCGGGAAGCTTCTCACGCAGCGATTTCGCGAGATCCGTCATTTGCGCGAAGTCTTCCGCGCCAAAATGATGAATCCAGCGAAATACTTGCCTGGCGCGAAACGGCTTTTCCCCCAACCCGGCAAAAAACGCCGTTATCTCCTGCAGCGTCATTCCGAGGAGATTGGGCTTTTCGCCTTTGACTGACTGGGGGACGGCCACGTCTTCGGTTCGGGCTTAGCGCGAGTAAACGTTCAACGCGGGGAAGAAGTAAGCCACTTCGACCGCGGCGGTTTCGGGCGCGTCAGAGCCATGCAC
>CAYSKY010000701.1:0-1415 GCA_964431425.1 uncultured Burkholderiales bacterium | reverse complement strand
GGTACCGGGCGCCGCTTTCTTGGGATCGGTCGCCCCCATCAGGTCGCGATTCTTGAGGATCGCGCCTTCGCCTTCCAGCACCTGGATCATCACCGGGCCAGAAATCATGAAGCTGACGAGGTCATTGAAAAACGGACGCGCCTTGTGCACCGCATAGAACCCTTCGGCTTCAGCACGGGACAATTGGGTCATGCGGGCGGCAACCACCTTCAGGCCGGCCTTCTCGAAACGCGAATAGATCTCGCCGATGACGTTCTTGGCGACGGCGTCCGGCTTGATGATGGAGAGGGTGCGCTCTTTATTTACTTCAGTGCTCATTTCAGAAATCCTTGGTAACTTGATGAAAACATTAAATTTTACCACGAAAAAGCCGGCAAAGACCAGTCCGACTTCGCTACTTTGGCTCCAGAGTTAGCACATTCCGCCTGCGCAGGATCACGAATTCATGGCCCCCTGCACGATGCGGGCGGTCAGCGGGCGGCGGCCGGAAAAGCTGCGCAGCCCAATCGTCCAGTTGTTCCGTGGAGGGTGCTTTAAATCCTTGCCATAGCAGCCAGTGGTACAGCGCGTTGCGCTGGCGCTCCCGCGGCAATCCGTCAACGCGTGATGCGTTCGCCACCGCACCGTCCCACTGCAGGTCAATCCGCGCCAGTTCAGCCAGCATGCTGTCGGCTTCGGCGGCATGCCTCGCGAGGCGCGCCATGGACTCGCGGTAGTGCGGAAAGCGCGACGAAATCGCTGGTGCCAGCTCCCGGCGGATAAAGTTTCGCGTAAACGCAGTATCGGCATTGGATTCGTCTTCCACCCATTGCAGCGCCTGTTGAGAGGCGAATTCCTCGATCTGGCGCCGGCTGGCCCTCAGCAGCGGGCGGCATAGCAAAGGTCCGCCGGCCAACCGGCGGGTGGACCCCATGCCGGCGAGTCCTTTCAGCCCGGTACCGCGCAGCGCCTGATGCAAAACTGTTTCCGCCTGGTCGTCAGCGTGCTGAGCGAGCAGCAAGACATCGACCGGCAGGGATTCAAAAGCCTCGTAACGCGCCGCGCGGGCTGCGGCTTCGATACCGCCGGGCGCCTCACGATCAACTTGCACCCTGTGCGATAGAAAATCAATGCCCTGCCGCTCGCAAAGCTGCCCGCAGAATGCCTCCCATCGATCCGCATTCGGACTCAGCCCGTGATGCACGTGCACGGCGCAAAGGCGCCAACCGCCCGCCTGCCGATGGCGTGCAGCCAGCTCCAGCAGCACGACCGAATCGATGCCGCCCGAGAGCGCCACGGCGACGTGGGCCGCCTGCGGCATGCATTCGCGCACAAAGCCGGCGAACAACTGTGTAAGAGCGTCGATGCAAAACTCCAGCGTCAGCAACCTGAAAGCATTCTAGCCGGTGTTGCTGCTCCTCCTGCACGCCCACGCC
>CAYSKY010000700.1:0-2295 GCA_964431425.1 uncultured Burkholderiales bacterium | reverse complement strand
AAACAATGGCCAGTATCCCCGCGTACTCGAGCCATGTAGGGTCCCGGGGTTTCTCAGTGTCCCGTGCGCCTGGCGAAGTTGGTGGGTGGCTATCAGCCACGCTTTCGATCCTCGGTGCTCGATTTCAATGCGGCGGATACGAATGCCACGCCGGCAGCGGCAAAAGGCAATCCCACAAAGTAGCGTGCGACAAATTCGCCGAACAGTGCATTCAGCGATGAGAAAAGCCGTCCTACGCCTCTGTTCCCAGTGGAAAGTCCTTGCGTGGTTGCCTCAAAGAAAATAGCTGCGGCAAAAGCGATCAGCAGAATGCCGAGGGCGAGCATACCGGGCCTACGAACGCGAATATTCAACTTGAGAACCCCCCGTTCTTGGAAGCGGCGCCGGATTCGTTTCGAACGCGCACTCTTGAGTGCGATCCAGCAAGTTTGGGGACCACCGCCAACTATGGAAGTTTCACTTCGCTTCTGCGCCAATCGCTGGTATCACCGTCTGCGAGGAGGTTGCCGCTCGCGATCAAGGCGTCAATTCCCGACGCTATCAATTCAAAATCATCTTCATCTTCAGTGAACGCGTCGGGAACCGTGTTTGCCACGCGTGCAACGAGCATGGCGATCTTCTGCCACCGGCTGTTCGCAATTGCCATGATTGCGGTGTCAATTGCAACTATGTTCACAGGAGCTCCGCTGAAGCCAGAAGTCACCACATCGGACGCAGGCAAGGCGCTTATTCGGCATTGCGCAACGCCGCCTGTGCGCCGATTTGGTGGCTTCTGGCGTGGGTGCCGCGCGCTGCCTTCACGAGTGATCCAGTTTGCATGTCTTCCCGTTGCGCGCTTACGCCGCGTCGGCCTATCGGATCCCCGTGAACGCGCATCTGGCAACCAAGCCTCCTCTTATGCCTCCCGTCGTTACCAATGTATCCCTTGCGTTATCTGCGCAAACGCCATCGCTTCCGGCGTCATCTCGACTTCCTTCGCCACTTCGCCCTTCTTGCCCTGTGCGGCCGACGAATCCGGGAACATGCGGAAGGCGGCGTTGAGGATGATCTGGGTAATCTTTGGTGACACGGCGTGCAGGATGGCGCCGGTGATACCGAGGCGCGTGGCGATACGCACAGGCTTGTAAACGATCGCTTCCACCACGAGATCGGCCGCCTGCTCGGGGGAGAGGGTGGGCACGCTGTTGTACATCTTGGTGGGCGCGATCATGGGCGTGCGCACCAGCGGCATGTTGATGGTGGTGAAGTGGATGTGGTTGTCCACGAACTCGGAGGCGGCGCAGCCGGAGAACGCATCCAGCGCGGCTTTGGAGGCCACATAGGCCGAGAAGCGCGGGGCCTGGGTCAGCACGCCGATGGACGAGATGTTGATGATTTGCCCGGCGTTTTGTTTCATCATCGCCGGCAGGAAGCCCATGATGAGCCGCAGCGAGCCGAAGTAATTGAGCGACATGGTGCGCTCGAAGTCGTGGAAGCGATCGAAGCTGTTGGCGATGCCGCGGCGGATCGACCGGCCGGCGTTGTTCACCAAGTAGTGGCAGGTGCCGTAGTCCTTGAGCACGCTGGCCACCAGCTTGTCGCAGCTGGCCAGGTCGGAAAGATCGCAGGAATAGAACTTGGCGTTGCCGCCGGCTTCCTTGATCTTGGTGAGCGTGGCCTGGGCTTTTTCCGGGTCGCGGGCGACGATGACCACCTTGGCGCCGGCTTCGGCCATGCGAATGGCCGTGGCTTCACCGATACCCGAGGTGCCGCCGGTGACCACAATCACCTTGCCCTTGACCTTGCCTTCCAGCGTGCGATCGATGAACAGGTCCGGGTCGAGGTGGCGTTCCCAGTAATCCCACAGCCGCCAAGCATAGGTGTCGAGCTTCGGCACCGAAATGCCCGAGCCCTTGAGCGCCTTGACGGTGTCGCGGTTGTCGAACTTGGTGGGGTAATTGATGAAGGTGAACACGTCCTTGGGAATGCCCAGATCCGTGAGGATCTGGTTGCGCGCGCGGCGTACCGGTGCCACCTGCATCATGCCCTGCACCACATAGCTGGGGATGAAGCTGAACATCTTGGCGTTCAGCCGCATGGTCATCTGCGGCGCATGCGCGGCCTTGGCGAACACATTGAGGATTTCGCCGATACGCATCGGTTCCGGGTCGGTCAGATGGAAGCAGCCGCCGTCCAGTCCCTTCTTGTGGGCGATGTAGTCCATGGCATCGACCACGTAGTCCACCGGGATGACATTGATGCGGCCGCCTTCAATGCCGACGGTCGGCACCCAGGAGGGCAGCGCCTTGCGCATTT
>CAYSKY010000699.1:0-2298 GCA_964431425.1 uncultured Burkholderiales bacterium | reverse complement strand
TATCCAAGGCGCGCTTCGAATTTCGCTGGGACGACCAGTTCAACCTCGGACTGGACCCCGACAAGGCCAAGGAATTCCACGACGAGACCCTGCCGCAGGAAGGCGCCAAGCTGGCGCACTTCTGTTCCATGTGCGGCCCGCACTTCTGTTCAATGAAGATTTCACAGGACGTGCGCGACTTCGCCAAGGCCGAGGGCGTCAGCGAACAGGACGCGCTGCAAAAAGGTATGGAAGTGAAGTCCGTTGAGTTCGTTAAGAAGGGCGCGGAGATTTACCACAAGGCCTGAGGTAGCAGAAGCAGCAGAAGCAGCAAACTCTAGCACTGACGAGGCTTCCAGGCCGAAAATGGCTGGGAAGCCGCGCCAGTGCTAGAGGTTGGCCTTTTCGTGTTGGTCGAATCGCTTACCGCAGCAGCGCGTCAATCTGTGCGCTCAAGCTCTCTCCGCCGTCGCCTTTCTTGAAAACAAAGTCAAAGCGGAATCTATCGCCAGACTTGCGCGCCCAAAGTTTGCCCACTTCGCGTTTCTCGATTTCGTAAGCGTCGGCCCGCAAGTGCTGGCCCTTGTACTCAACGATGGCAACGGTGCCGTCCGCCAGCTCGACCAGAAAATCCGGGAAGAACTTTCCGCGTGACGTCGGCAGAGAATAGCCCGGCGCAAAATCCAGATTGCGAATCCAAGATTTGACGCGCGGATGTTTATCGATCTCGATGAGGCAGTCGAACTCTTCACCTTCGCTTTTCAGGTCCGCGATGATCGCGCCGTAGTAATTTTTCCTGAATCGATGACGCCCCGTGTAGCGGCTGCCGGCAGGCGCCGGATAGTTCTTTGAATCGAACGGATTTCGCCAATCGACTTCAATCGACCATGCCTCATCCAGCACAGCCTGCTTGAATAGACTCTTGCAAGCCTCGTTGCGCAAGTCTTCAATCTTGTCCAGGAGGCGGCGCGCAAGCACATATCTGGCTTCCGCCAGCTGCCCAATCGAATGGTTTTGTGTACTCACCAGCCGCTCAATCACTGCGGTGAAATAGGCCTGTCGCCTCTCCTTGGTCAGGAACGGCGTTTTCAGAAAGAGCATTTGATCGAGCCAGCGCGCAATGTCGCTCGCCGTCAAATGCGTTGCGCCATAGTTCAGTGGGATCTGCTCCGCATCGGCGAGGTGATAGACGATGCGGCCGTCCGTACCGTCAGCAGAAATTTCGAACGTGTCCGATTGCGACGCCAGGTCAAATCGGCCCAGGTCGATGGCGGCGACTGTGAGCAGGTCCAACTCCACGTCTTCCATCACCACTTCGCGTTCCAGCAATTGCAGCTTGCCCTGTTCACTCTCGCGGAAGGCAAGGCGCGGCAATTTAGCGAATGAAAGCCCTAGATTCGCCGGGCTGGACGACGCCACCGTCACCGCGTTGTGCCGCACGATGTCGTCGCGCGTTTCCTGTTTCGCTTTCTTGGGCGCGGCAGCGATAATTTTCTCGGCTGCCTCGTCATCGATGTATCCGCGCAATACCGTGACCGCTTCGCCAGATGCATCGTTCCGCACTTCCACGCAAGCCGGCAACTCGGCGTCTGCCGGCAACACCACGCGTAGTGGCGTAACAATCGCCTGCTCGCGCGCCGCGGCCTGCGCGGTCCAGTCGCTTTGATCGAACGACAATTGCGGCGAGCCGCCGTCCTCCTGCACCAGCATGGCCGCCACATCCAGAGGATCAAACCCCAGCGAATCGACCAGCCGGTCCGTCAACGCCTTCGCCGCATAGCCGGTGTTCACCTCGCACACGTGCGCATAGGCGCGATTGAGTGCAGCCTCGCCGCGAGCCGTCGCATATGGCATGCGCAGCACACGCCCGAGCAATTGCTCGACGGCCGTCGCACTCGACAGGTTCTGCAACGAGCACAGCACGTATGCGAACGGACAATCCCAGCCTTCGCGCAGCGCCTGCACGGTGATGATGTAGCGCACCGGGCAGTCGCGGGCCGCGAGGTTCAGGCCATCGAGTTCGCGCTGCGTGCCCGTGGCGATCTTCACCTGCCCGGCCGGGATGTGCAGCTCTTCGACCAGATGCGTGCGCAGCACGTCCACGTTCACCGGCTCGGTGCTGTTTTGCGCCTGCAGCAGCACGATGGGGCGGATGTAGGCGCCGTTGACCGCCTCCTCCTGCTGCGCTTCGGCCTCGAGCAGGCGCTGGTTCTGCACCGCGTCGAACACGGCCGCCTGCCAGCCGCGCGTGTGTTCGATCAGCGCGATCGGCATCTTGATCATGTGCTCGGCCTGCAGCTGCTGGGCCGACACATGGAA
>CAYSKY010000698.1:0-2301 GCA_964431425.1 uncultured Burkholderiales bacterium | reverse complement strand
CCATCAACCTGGCCGACCGCGATTATTTCCAGGTGCAGCGGGCCTCGAACGCCGCCGGTGGATTCATCAGCAAGCCGGTGCGCAACAAGGGCAACGGCAAATGGGTGTTTTACATCAGCAAGCGCCTCAATGACCGGTCGGGCAACTTCATCGGTCTCGCCATCATTGGCATCTCGGTGGAAGGCTTCAACAAGTTCTACGAGCGCGTCGGCGTCAACTTCGGCAAGGATGCCGCCATTTCGCTGTACCGGCGCGATTTCACGCTGCTGACGCGCTGGCCGCTCGCAGAAGACCTGATCGGCAAAGAAAACCGTTCCGGCAGCAGTTACGAAATGATTGAGGTGCGCCGCAAGAGTTTTGATGTTGACGAGTTCAACGGCCCGCGCTTCCAAAGCGGACGTGCCTCCCAGCGGATTGCCTCCGCCCGCGAGGTCGACCGCTACCCGCTGGTGATCAACATCACGGTATCGGAGGACTTTTACCTGGCCAACTGGCGCAAGAGTGTGCGTGTCATCGCCAATCTGGCGGCGGCCAGCATCCTGATCGTGATAGTCGGCATGATCGCGCTTGGCAAGGTGTTCCGGCAACGCGAAGCAACGCTGGTTGAAACGCTGGAACTCAAACGCAGGGCGGAAGCTGCCAATGAGGCCAAGACCAACTTTCTGGCGACCATGAGCCATGAAATCCGCACGCCAATGAATGCGGTGCTGGGCATGTCCGAGTTGCTGAAAGGCACCGAGCTCAACAAGGAGCAGCAGGGCTATGTTGATCTGGTCACCCAGGCCGGCGAATCGCTGCTTGCCGTGATCGATGATGTCCTCGACTTTTCAAAGATCGAGGCAGGCCGCATGGAGATCGAAGCGGTTGCCTTTGAGCCGCGCACCCTGGTATCGGATGTGGCGGCGATCTACCGGCAATCCGCCGCGCGCAAGCAGCTTGTCGTCAATGTTTCGCTCGACGATGCTCTGCCCCGGTCGGTAATGGGTGACCCGGCAAAGCTGCGGCAAATCCTGGCGAACTTCCTCGGCAATGCGATCAAGTTCACCGAATCCGGTTCGGTGACCGTGGAAGTGACCGTTCGCGGCGAGGCAGGTGCCAATCCCGTGCCGATCCGGTTTGCTGTCCGGGACTCAGGCATCGGCATCGAATCGCACAAGCTGGCGCAGCTGTTCCAGCCCTTCTCACAAGCCGATGGGAGCATCACGCGGCGCTACGGCGGCACCGGCCTGGGCCTTGCCATCTGTCGCAAAATCGCCGTCCTCATGGGCGGCTCCGTTGACGTTGCCAGCACGCCGGGCCGTGGCAGCACGTTCTGGCTCGATGTGGCGCTGCCGATGGTTGAAAGCATGGAATCGGAGGCGTCCACGGAGGCTGCCCGCGAGGCCGCTGCGCCGCCAGAAACCCCCGTCCAGCACTCGGCCCACATCCTGCTGGCCGAGGACAATCCGGTCAACCAGAAGCTGGCATCGGCCGTCCTGTCACGGCTGGGCTATACGTTTGAAATCGTCGAGGACGGCGCCGCGGCGGTGACAGCGGCCGGTGGCGGAACCTTCGACCTGATCCTGATGGACTGCATGATGCCGGAGATGGATGGTTTCGAAGCCACCCGCCGGATCCGCGAACAGGAACATGCCGCGGGCGGCCACCATCTTCCCATCATCGCCCTGACCGCCAATGCCACGGCCGACGACGCCACCCATTGCCAGAGCGCCGGTATGGACGACTACCTGTCCAAGCCCTACACGATCGCCGGGCTCAGCGAGAAGATCTCCCTCTGGCTGCAGCCGCGCGCGCCCGCCGCGGACACGCCGATCACGCCCGCCACCCTCAGGTCTGTTGCCGCGCTGCCGATATAGACAGTATTGGTGCTGAAACCGGCACCCAAGCTGTCGACAGCCCAACCGGAACCACAACCCACATGAGAACGGAAACCCAGCGCAAAGCGCCAGCCGCCGATGCTGTTGCTGAAAAAGAGCGCGAATTCGCCTTCAACGACCGCGACTTTGAGCGTATCCGCAAGCTGATCTACCAGCATGCCGGCATCTCACTTTCGCACCAGAAGCGCGACATGGTCTACAGCCGCGTCGCCCGCCGGGTGCGCGCCACCGGATACAATTCGTTCGACGATTATCTGTCCCACCTGGATGACAGCGGGCCGGATGAATGGCAGGCGTTCACCAATGCGCTGACCACCAACCTGACCGCCTTCTTTCGCGAGGGCCACCACTTCCCCATCCTGGCGGACCACGTCTCGCATCTCAAGCACCGACCGATCCGCATCTGGTGTGCGGCCGCCTCCAC
>CAYSKY010000697.1:0-2302 GCA_964431425.1 uncultured Burkholderiales bacterium | reverse complement strand
CCAACACACCTTCCATCACATTCACGCCTGACAAGGCGGGATTGTGGCGCATCAGCCTGGTGGTCGTTGATGACAGCGGAAACGTCAGCGCTCCCGCAGAGTTGGTGCTCAACGTCGCGCAGCCGCCGTTTGAACTGGACAGTGTCGCGTCGCGCAAAACGCACGGCATTGCGGGGGATTTCGACCTGCCCATCAAGCCCGGTATTCCGTTGACCGGTTTCGTCTCGGTGGAGCCGCGCATCAGCCTGGCAGGGCTCCGCATCGTGTTTACCTTCAACGCACCGGTTTCGGCCTTCGGGGCGGTGACCTCGACCGATCACACCGGCGCATTCATCGGCGCGGCAAGTGCAGCCAAGAACGGCAACGAGCTGGTGGTGACGCTGACCTCAATTCCCGATGCGAGCCGCGTGCGGGTGCGTGTGGCCGGCGTGAATGGTGGACTTGATGCCGAGGTGGCGGTTGGGTTCCTGCTCGGCGATGTCAGCGGCTCGCGACTGGTGGATTCCGCCGATGTGAGTGCCGTGCGCAGTCGCTCGGGACAGAAAGCGGCGTCGGGCAACTTCAGGTTCGACATTACCGCGAGCGGTGTAACCAATTCGACCGATGTGCTGGTGACCAAGCTGCGGCAGGGCACTCGTTTGCCCTAGCCGGAACTGAGATGCGCGCTGCGGCGTCCGCCGCAGCGCGGCATCTGGTGCTAAATTTCGGCCATGCTGAAATTTCTCTACAAGATTGCCGCGACGCTGCTGGCGGCCTGCCTGCCAGCGGCGGCCGCCCCCGCCCCCGCGCCTGCACCCGCCAAGGCGGCACCGCACTCCGTCCTCCTCGCCAAAGTCTTCGACGGCAAAGTCGACCCGACCAAATACCTCGTCAGCGAAAAGTTTGACGGCGTGCGCGCCACTTGGGATGGAAAGGTGCTGCGCTTTCGCAGCGGCAATGTGGTCAATGCGCCTGCCTGGTTCATCCAGAAGCTTCCGCCGGTGGCGGTCGATGGCGAGTTGTGGCTCGCGCGCGGCAAGTTCGAGACGCTCTCCGGCTACGTGCGCAAGACCGAGCCGGTCGACGAGGAATGGCGGCAGATCAAGTTCCTGATGTTTGAACTGCCTGGCGCGGAAGGCACGTTTGAGTTTCGTGCGGCCGGCATCCGCCGCGTGGCCGAGGAAGCCAACTGGCCGCAACTGGTGGCCGTCGAGCAGTTTCGGGTGAAGGATCGCGATGAACTGAAACGCAGACTCGATGCCGTGGTGAAGGCGGGCGGGGAAGGGCTGATGCTGCATCTTGCGGAGGCGCCGTACGTCACCGGTCGCAGCGACGCGTTGCTCAAACTCAAGCCGCTGGACGACACCGAGGCCAAAGTCATCGCCCATGTTCCCGGCAAGGGCAAATACGCCGGGATGCTGGGTGCGCTCAAAGTGAAAACGCCCGAGGGCAAGACCTTCGTCATCGGAACCGGTTTCACCGATGAAGTGCGCAAGCACCCGCCGCCGGTGGGCGCCACGATTACGTACACCTATCGCGGCCTGACTGCGACCGGGTTGCCCCGGTTTGCCAGCTACTTGCGGGTCCGTGAAAATTTTTGAAAGGAATGAGCATGCGTGTTGAATCTTTCGGTGTATCAAAGATTAGGTTGCGGATGGCTTTCGCAGCGCTGCTGACACTTGCGGCGGCCGGCGCCACGGCCCAGCCCGCGACACCCGGTGCGACAACCGCTGCGACGCCCGCACCGGCCACCGCCCCCTCGCCGGCGCTGCCTTCCACGCTGGGCAACCCGGTGGCGCTACCCGAAATTGATCCGGCGAAAGAGATCAAGGGCATGGCCCTGGTGGAAGCACTGCGCAAAGGCGGCTTCGTGTTTTATATGCGGCACGCCCTGCAGATCGTACCCACCCCGGGTCCCTGTGTGGGTAGCAACCTGCAACCCAAGGGAGAGGCTGATGCCATTGCAGTAGGCGCCGCGATTCGCGCGCTGAAAATTCCCATTGGCCGCGTGATGTCGTCAGAGCCCTGCCGCAATCTCGATACCGCCAAACTGCTCGACCTCGGTTCCACCGAGGTCACCATTGACCTTAACCCTGGCGGCGCCCCGCCGGGCTTTGACCTCGGCGCGGCACGCACGCGGCGCTTCGCCGAAGTGCCGCGCGAGGGCACCAACACCATCCTGATCTCGCACGTGCATGGTTCGCGCAAGAAAAGCGAATGGCTGCACCTTGAACTGGCCGAGATCATTGTGTTCAAGCCCGATGGCAAGGGCGGCTCCGAGCCGGTGGCCCGCATTCGCGTTGAACGCTGGGCAGAGTTGATG
>CAYSKY010000696.1:0-2305 GCA_964431425.1 uncultured Burkholderiales bacterium | reverse complement strand
CGATCGACTCTGAAGGGCATGCCGCTATACCCCTGCAGAAACGCGTCAATGTTTGCAGTGCCCCCCGAATACTGGCCCGCCAGGATCCCGAAGATGCCTGCCTCGTCGGAAAGCAGCGCCATGCGCTCGCCATAGCGCTCAATCATTCGCTGCAGCTGCTCCGGTGTCACGTCCGAGGTGGACAGCCGAGGCGCGAATATTTCGCTCGGCATGGCCAGGTGCACCTCTTCCATCTCCTTCACCAACAGCCCACGCTTCTCGCCGTCGTTGGTTTTCGCAGCCTCCTGCGTGAGGTGCCGAATGCGATCGGTAGAAACCCGCCGCGCCGATGCATTGCGCGCGATCTCCAGCCGCAGTCGGTCACGCTCCAGTTTCTCGTGTCGATGCAAAGGTGCCGCCAGTGCATTAAGAATTGCAGACTTGCGCGCGCCGCTGGGCAGTGCCGTCAGCGTCCAGAGACTGAGCGATTCTCGATAGTCGTCCCCGTAGGGCGAGACTTCAAATCGCCGCTGAAAGACCGTCGCCAGGATCGCGAGCAGCACCATCACGCTCGCCGTCTCCGGTGTTTGCGTCGACCGCGCCACCGCGCCAGCCATTTGACCCGCGATGCCCGGAAGCACGTCTGCAGTAATCGCCGGCGTTCGCATGGCGCCTGGAAGCGCTAACGTTGGCCAGCTTTCAGAGGTTGCCGGCCGCTCCTCAGTTTTGGCGCGCTCGACTGCCCTCGCACCTGTAGCCCTCCAGCCGGCGTCTCGCGCCATTTTGAACAGCGTGGCATCCGTCACTCCGCCGCCAGCCTTGAAGCTCCGCCAGTGCCCTTCCAGGACGTTTGCGCCGGGATACTTGCCGCTCTTGCCCGACCAGTAGTCCCAGACCGTCAGTCCGGCCTCGCCGAGCGCCGAATGGATGGCCATGCCGACCTGAATCCATGCCTCGTAGCCGATATCCGGTGAAATCCAGAGCAGAGCACTCTCTATCTTCGCGCGTGCATCGGAGGCTGGCTCTCGGCTCGCTGCCGCCTTGGACCGGCCTCCAGCCTTCGCCAAATCGACCGTCTTCTTGAGTCGCCGCAACGCGGCCTCGCCGATCGGCATCAACTCGCGCGGAGACTCCGGCCACCACTTCCCTGTCACGGTGAAAAACTGCGAACCGCAAAAGACCTCCAGTCCGATCGCGTTCGACTTGAACGACTCGGTCTCTCCCAGGCACCAGACATGAAAGCCCGTCCCCGAAGGCGACAGCTCGGTGTACGACCCCAGTGCTTTTGTGATTGCGCTGGCCCGCACATCGATGGCGCCACTTTCTCGATCGATCGCATGGTCGATGTCAATGCCAACGAGGCCATCGCCAGGAAGCATCGCAAAGCCGATGCCGTCCATACCCATAGATAGCGCCGCGCGTAGCGCTGCATCGAACGAGGTCAGTGCCTTCCGGTCCGCCACGCTGCCCTGCTGTCCTCGGCGTTTGCTGCCGTTGGCGTAGTGCGGAATCTTGCCCTTGTGAACCAGCCATTGATCCCGGCTTCTGAGTGCATCGGGAACATTGTCTGCGACGACGAAATCTGGCACTGCCGGTCCTGCGCTATTGGGCATTGGCATCCCAAAGCCAGCCGGCTTGTGTGCGATAAATCTCGACGTCGCCTTCTCGAATGATCAACCGACCAAAGGTCGTGAACACGGCGCGAAACTTCCGATCGCCGAGCATATGCACAATATTGGTCTCGTGATCCCCGGCACGACGCACCTTGTCCTTCAACGCCGCGATGATTTCACTGCGCTGCTCGCGCGTGAGCCCCGCCGGCATCGCTTGCTCGCTGGCCGTGCTCATTGCGAGTCACCCGCCAGCGCTCTGTCTGCTGCGTTCTGTAGCGCAACTGCCTCTGCGACCTCTGCAAAGCGTTGGGGATGGACCAGGACGCGGCCCGTGTGAATCGCTGCCGCCTTCGCCTCCGAAAGCCGACTGCGGTGATTGCGGAAGAACCAGCGCGCCGCCCCTTCCGAGTTGAAGATCGCCGCTGGATCCGTGGACTTCCAGAGCACCTCGAAGGCGAAGTACTCGCCCAGCACTGGCCGAAAAACTGTGGTCGCCGGTTCCGGTGTGCTTGCTATTTTTCCTGCCTTAGAAGGCGACGCGCCACGCGATTTGCGTGGCGCTGCCTTGTGTTGCGTTGTTGCCTTTGCCATCGTTCGCTCCTGATCTGTCGGCGCTTCCAGACGCCCAGCGCTGGGAATCAGCGCCTAGCGCTGTGTAACAGCGCATAGGTGCGAACTTTGGTGAAGTTATGTGTTTTGCGAAATAAAAACTA
>CAYSKY010000695.1:0-2309 GCA_964431425.1 uncultured Burkholderiales bacterium | reverse complement strand
ATCAAGACGCGCGGCGATGCAAGCGGCGGGCGCGAAGGCTGGAGAGGCCGTCGCGGCAGGGAACGCCACGATGACGACGATAGCGCCAGCAACTTTCAGGCGCCGACAGAGCCGATGGTTCGCGATGTGCTGGTTCCCGAGACCATCACGGTCGGCGAACTGGCTCAAAAGATGGCGGTCAAGGCCGCTGAGGTCATCAAGACCATGATGAAGATGGGCAACATGGTGACCATCAACCAGGTGCTGGATCAGGAAACAGCCATGATCCTGGTTGAGGAAATGGGCCATGTGGCAAAAGCCGCGAAGGCGGATGACCCCGAAGCCTACCTGGCGGAGGAAATCACCCACACCGAGGCGGACATGGAAGTACGTCCGCCGGTGGTGACCATCATGGGCCACGTGGACCATGGCAAAACATCGCTGCTCGACACCATCCGCCGCACACGTGTGGCGTCGGGCGAAGCCGGCGGCATCACCCAGCACATCGGCGCCTATCACGTGACGACACCCAAGGGCGTCATCACCTTCCTCGACACACCGGGCCACGAGGCGTTCACCGCCATGCGAGCCCGCGGATCGCAGGTGACTGACATCGTCATCCTGGTTGTTGCCGCCGATGACGGCGTCATGCCGCAGACCAAGGAAGCCATCGCGCACGCCAAGGCTGCCAATGTGCCCATCATCGTCGCCATGAACAAGATGGACAAGCCGGACGCCAACCCGGATCGTGTCAAGCAGGAATTGGTCGCTGAGAACGTCCTGCCCGAAGAATACGGCGGAGAAGTCATGTTTGCCCAAGTGTCGGCAAAGACCGGTCTGGGCATCGACGGCCTGCTGGATGCGATTCTGCTGCAATCCGAAGTGCTCGAGCTGAAAGCGGTTCGCAATTCCCCCGCCAAGGGCGTCGTCATTGAGGCGCGCCTTGACAAGGGTCGCGGCCCGGTGGCCACCGTGCTGGTGCAATCAGGCACGCTGAAGAAGGGCGACATGCTGCTGGCCGGTGCGGTATTCGGCCGCGTGCGCGCCATGCTGGATGAAAACGGCAAGCCGGTGAATGAAGCCGGGCCATCGATTCCGGTCGAGGTGCAGGGCCTGACCGATGTGCCGGGCGCCGGTGAGGACATGATGGTCCTGAACGACGAACGCAAGGCGCGCGAGATCGCGCTGTTCCGCCAGGGCAAGTTCCGCGACGTGAAGCTCGCCAAGCAACAAGCCGCCAAGCTGGAAAACGTCTTCGAGCAAATGGGAGAGACCGCCACCAAGTCTCTGGCTGTCATCATCAAGGCCGACGTGCAGGGCTCCTACGAGGGCCTGACTCACGCCCTTGGCAAGCTCAGCACCGACGAAGTGAAGGTCAATGTGGTGCATTCGGGTGTCGGTGCCATCACTGAATCCGACATCAATCTCGCGCTTGCCTCCAAGGCCATCGTGATCGGATTCAATGCCCGCGCAGACGCGGCTGCCCGCAAGCTTGTGGAATCGTCCGGTGTTCAGGTTCGCTACTACAACATCATTTACGAAGCGGTCGATGATGTGAAGCTGGCCCTGAGCGGGATGCTGTCGCCGGAAATCAAGGAGAGCGTGCTCGGCCTCGTCGAAATCCGCAACGTGTTCAAGATTTCCAAGGTTGGCTCCGTCGCCGGCTGCTTTGTGCTGGACGGCGTGATCAAGCGCGCGTCGAGCATCCGGTTGCTGCGCGACAACGTGGTGATATTCACCGGCGAACTGGACTCACTCAAGCGCTTCAAGGACGACGTCAAGGAAGTCAAGGCCGGGTTCGAATGCGGCCTTTCTGTGAAGAACTTTGATGACCTGAAAGTGGGCGACCAGCTGGAAGCCTTTGAAACCGTGGAAGTTGCGCGATCGCTCGCCTGACCTCCCGCGCTGAACCATGAGCCAGGAAGCCAGAAACCGCAAGATTGCCGACGCCATCCAGCGTGAGCTTTCGGAACTGATCCGGCTTGAGCTGCGCGATCCACGGGTGACGATGGTCACCCTCACCGACGTGGAAGTGGCGCGCGACAACTCGCATGCCAAGGTGTTTTTTACGTCGATGGGCGATGCGGCGCAGGTGGCGTCGTGTCAGCAAGGGCTGCAAAGCGCCGCGGGCTTTCTGCGATCGCAACTGGCACACCGCCTGACTATTCGCACTGTGCCGCAACTGCACTTTGAGATTGATACGTCGGTCGAGCGTGGCGTACGGCTGTCGAAACTGATTGACGACGCTGTAGCTGACGACGCCAGGCACACGACGGAATCGTGAAGCAGCCGAGGCGCGCCGTGGACGGTGTGCTGCGGCTCGACAAGCC
>CAYSKY010000694.1:0-2310 GCA_964431425.1 uncultured Burkholderiales bacterium | reverse complement strand
GGCCACCACGGGAGCGGGGGCAGGTGCCGGTGTCGCAGCCTTTTCAGCGGGCTTGGGGGTTTCCTTGGGCGCGTCCTTGATGTTCTTCAGGTCGGCCATGTAGTCCACCGTCTTGCGGGGCACATAGAAATCAGGCGTTGTTTCCTGCTTTTGCTGCACGCTGGCAAGGCGCTCGGCGGTGGTCTGCACTTTTTCATTCTTGCCACAGGCGGACAGCGCCAGCACCGCCGTTACTGCAGCGGCCATCCCGAGGGAACGGCTTTGGCGCAGGTGGGCAACGGCCGGGATGCGGGCTGCCGGATCAGGGGTATAGGCGGATGTAAACATGTCTTTTCCTCGGGATCGGGCGTTGGAAATTAACGTAAGTGCTGATCCGGGGTGTCCGGGATCAACAAGGCGCCAATTATGTCACCAGCCAGCGTGTGACGGATTGTGATTTTTGGTTGCCGGCGCCCTGCCGGCCCGCCAGCGGACGAGCGGTCGGATCAGCGCCCCGGACGGCGCACCAGGGTATACATCGCGAACAGGCTGCCCTCAAGATCGGACACCTCGTCCTTGGCGTTGCGATCCCATCGCAGCGCCCGACCGATGTCACGGATGGCGGCATCGTCGGCCATATTGTGGGCAATGACCTTGAACCCCGCTTTTTCGTATTGCTCCCGGCTGTAGGGGGACCGCCCGTCGGCCTGCGGGTTATAGCCTTTGTCCTGCTGCCTGGGCGAGATGTTGTAAATCATCAACATGCCGCCCGGATTCAGGGTATTGAACACGGTCTTGAGGAAAACCTCGTCGCTCACGCCCAAATCCACCGTCTGCCGTTTGTCGATCTTGCGCTCGGGCTTGACGTAGCCTTTCTTGAGCGTGTTTTTGGAGAGGATCAGGTCGAAGCCCTGGCCGACGCGCTCGATCATCTTCGGGTCCTTCGGCCAATAGCCGTGCGCCAGCGTGATCGAGCCCGGATTGCCGCGGCGCACGTCGCGCGCCGGGGCGACAGTGCCCTGGTCGTGCCGGTCGGCATAGAGCGCACTGAGGTAGGAATCCGGATCGATGCCGGTGACGTGCGCGCCGAGGCTGGCCAACAAGCGCAACTGGCCGATGCCGCCGTAGCCCAGGTCTGCGATCAGCTTGCCGGCGGGGTCAGTAAAGCCCTCGGCATAAACGAGGTCGAGCGCCCGCATGTAGGCCAGCGGGGATCCGTACTTGGTGTAGTAGTAGCGGTACTCGTCGAGTGTGACCTCGGCCAGCTTGGCCTGGTTGGCCGCGGGCAGGTTGGCCTTGGCTGCGGGCGAGAAGTATTCGCGGCTGATTTCATTCACGTACACCGTGCGCGAGGCCACCGGGGGCAGGGCGCCGGTGGCGGCCAGAAAGCGTGCGCTGAGCGTGCTGCGCGAAAGCGGCTTGAGCGCGGCGGCCTCATCGGCCAGCCTCTGCAACGTCACCGACGGGGCGCGCTCACCGACCGGTGCGACGGGTGCGGCCGGGCGCGTATCGCCGGCGGGCCGTTCGCGAACCGGCGCCGTCGAGCAGCCGGCGACGGTCAGCGCGCCGCATACGCCGGCGAGGGTCAACGCACGCCGGAGCCGGATTTGCGAGAATGGTTGCCAAGTCATTCGACCATTGTATCCAGTTAACCCGTTCCAATGAGTAGCGAATCCTGTCAGCAATGTGGCGCCTGTTGCGCAACGTATCGCGTGGCCTTCGGTGCGGATGAGACCGATGCGGAGCCGGGCGGCTGCGTGCCGGCGGGCCTCACCGAGCCCTACGGCACCCACGTGGTGTGCATGCGCGGCACGGCCAGCGAACCGGTGCGCTGCGCGGCGCTGGGCGGCCGGGTGGGCGAAGCCGTGAAATGCCACATCTACGAATGGCGCCCCGGTCCCTGCCATGAACTGCTGGCCGGCAGCGATGGCTGCAACCGGGCGCGAACGCGCTGGGGCCTCAGGCCCATCGAATGAATCTTCACCCTTCCCACCACAATCACGGCCCATGACTCTTTCGACCCTGTTCCCACTTGGCTGGACACACTATCTCGCCGGCGGCCTGCTCATCGGCGCCGGGGTGAGTTTCCTGTTCATCGCCACCGGCCGCATCGGCGGCATGAGTACGTTCTATACCGCCTGCTGGTCCTGGATCAGCAAGTCGCCGTACTTCCAGCAGGCGCGCTTTACCGGCACCCGCGGGTGGCGGCTGGCCTATGCCGCCGGCCTGATACTCGGCGCGGCGCTGCTAGTGGTGTTGAGCGGTCAGGGCGCCTTTGTCACCCAAGTGTCGTGGTGGCAATTGCTGCTGGGCGGCTTCATCGCCGGCTTC
>CAYSKY010000693.1:0-2313 GCA_964431425.1 uncultured Burkholderiales bacterium | reverse complement strand
TCAGCGAGCAGGCATCCATGGAAAGCATGGAAGAGCAGGGCATGAAGGAAGGCGCGGTGGGGCTCTCCACTGGCCTGATTTACCTGCCGGGCATGTATAGCACCACGGAGGAGGTGGTGGGGCTGGCAAAGGCCGCGCGCAAATCCAATGGCGTTTATGCCTCGCATATCCGCAACGAAGGCAACAAGGTGGCTGATGCCATCAACGAAGCCATCGACATCGGCAAACTGGCGCGCATCCCCGTGCAGATTTCGCATTTCAAGGTCAGCGGCAACGCCAACTGGGGACGCTCGAAGGAAACGCTGGCGCTGGTCGAGCAGGCGCGGCGCGACGGGCATGACGTGACGATCGACCAGTACCCCTACACCGCGAGCAGCACCAACCTGGGCGTGCTGTTGCCCGACTGGGCGCTGGAAGGCGGCAACCCAGCCATGAAGCAGCGCATCAACGACCCGGCCGACCGCAAGAAGATCGTTGCGGAAATCATCGATTCGGCTCGCCGCAGCAAGCGCCCCGACTTCGGCTATGCGGTGGTGGCGTACCACGCCGCCAACAATGGCGTGAACGGCAAGAGCATCGCGCAGATCAACGTTCAGCGCGGCCGCGCATCGACCATGGAAAACGAGGTCGATACCATCCTCGAACTGATGCTGGCCGGCGGCGCGCAGATGGTTTTCCACGGCATGAGCGAGGACGATGTGCGCCTCATCCTGCAGTACCCCTTCAGCATGATCGGCGCCGACGGTGGCGTGCAGACCGGCCGTGGCGTGCCGCATCCACGCAGCTACGGCACCAATGCACGTGTGCTGGGCAAATATGTGCGCGAGGAAAAGCTCATCTCGCTGGAAGACGCGGTACGGCGCATGACCTCGCTCGCGGCACAGAAGTTCCAATTGAAGGACCGCGGCCTGCTGCGCGAAGGCTTCGCCGCCGACATCGTGATCTTTGACGAGAAAACGGTCGCCGATCGCGCCACATTTGAGAACCCGCACCAGTTCTCGGCGGGTTTTCAGGCGGTGATCGTCAATGGGCAGGTGGTGGTGGAGGACGGCAAGCACACGGGCGTGCGGCCGGGGAGCACGTTGAAGGGGCCGGGGTATCTGGCGGGGATGTAGGGTGGACCGGCTTGCAGCACTGCCGCAACCCTTCAATCAGGCACTTCCTCCTTTTTGTGTGACGACGGTGAGCGCGCCACTTCCTCCTTTCTTAAGGGAGGGTGAGTGCGGGAATTCGGCAAGCGAGCTTGCTGCCGCACGAACGGTAGCCCGCCCTGGCGGGCGGTGCGCCCTGCAAGGGTGAGGAGGATTTTTTGGCGGTTCCACCTTGGGACGACCGCAAATCTCCCTCAGTCCCTCTTTAGAAAAGAGGGAAGTGCCAATAGATCGCTCGACACTAGCTTGACGATCGCGCCCGCCCGGTCTCACCCTGGCACTGCCCCAATCAGGGGGTTACCCGCTACCAGAATCCCCGCCACTGCTATCATCACCCGACAAAACCAACGAGGGGGGAGTCCGCCGTGCTGAACGCCATCGATTCGATCGTTCCGGAGCGCTATTGGGCGTGGGCTGTGTGTATCATTGCCGCGGCTGCCTGCATCCTTTTATCAGCTGTATCGCCCTGGTGGACGTTGCCGGCACTGGCGTTCGGGTTCCTTACCTTGGTTGGCTTCATTGATTACTCGCAGGACCGGCAGGCCATTCGCCGCAACTACCCGGTGGTCGCGCACCTGCGGTTTTTCCTGGAACACTTCCGCCCGGAGATCCGCCAATATTTCATGGAGTCGGACACGGAGGAACTGCCCTACTCCCGCGCGCAGCGCACCATCATCTATCAACGCGCCAAGGATGTGGCCGACAAACGCCCCTTCGGCACGCAGCTCAATTTCTATGAACCCAGCTACGAGTGGATGAACCACTCCATGGCGCCGGCCGATATCGCCAGCCATGACTTCCGCATCGACATCGGCGGGCCGGACTGCAAGCATCCCTACTCCGCCAGCGTGTTCAATATTTCCGCGATGAGTTTTGGCGCCCTCTCGGCCAACGCAATCATGGCGCTCAATGAAGGCGCGCGGCGCGGCAAGTTCTATCACGACACCGGCGAGGGTTCGATCTCGCGCTATCACCGCGAAAAAGGCGGCGACCTGGTGTGGGAAATCGGCTCGGGTTACTTCGGTTGCCGCAACGACCAGGGTGGCTTTGACGCCGACAAGTTCAAGGCCAACGCCGCCTCGGAACAGGTGAAGATGATCGAGATTAAGCTCTCGCAGGGCGCCAAGCCCGGCCACGGCGGCGTGCTGCCGGGTGCCAAGGT
>CAYSKY010000692.1:0-2322 GCA_964431425.1 uncultured Burkholderiales bacterium | reverse complement strand
GGTGAACACTGCGTCCACCTTGAGTTCGGCGGCCAGCGCCGGTATCGCTTCGCGGGCTCTGCCGTGCCGGACGATGAGGCCGCCGCCGTGCGATTGCAGTGCGGCATGCAGCTCGACCAGTGATTCGCGGATGAATTCGACGCGGCGGTCCTGCTTTGTCGGCAACTGATCAAGAATGTCGCGGTCGAAGATGAACGCGCAGAAAACACGCTTCGAGGCCTTGAGCGCGTGATACAGACCGGCGTTGTCGCTCAGGCGTAAATCGCGTCGAAACCAGAACAGGGTGGCGCCATGCATCGGATTTTCCATGGCGGGGAACGGCGCCAGAAGGTAGAATAGTGGGGTGAATGGATAGCGTAAATCTTACCAATCATTTCCTGATCGCCATGCCCGGCATGGCCGACCCGTATTTTTCCAAGACCCTGACACTGATTTGCGAGCACTCCGACAAGGGTGCCATCGGTCTGGTCATCAACAAGCCCATCGATGTCTCGCTCGGCAACCTGTTCGAGCAGGTGAACATCGACCTGCAGGACGAAGCCCTGCGCATGGAGACGGTGTATTTCGGCGGCCCCGTGCTGGTGGACCGCGGCTTTGTGCTGCACCAGCCCCTGTCCGACTGGAACTCAACGCTGAAGATCAACGATGAAACCGGCCTCACCACCTCCAAGGACATCCTGGAAGCCATGGCCACCGGCAACGGGCCGGGGCGGGTATTGGTGACACTGGGCTATGCGGGCTGGGCACCGGGCCAATTGGAGGACGAGATCAAGCGCAACGGCTGGCTCTCGGTGGCGGCGAACAACCGCATCATTTTTGACCTCCCCGCCGAACAACGGCTGGACGCCGCCATGGCGCTGCTGGGCCTCAATTACGGCAATCTCTCCGACGTGGCCGGGCATGCCTGAGCCGGCTGAAACCATTCTCGCCTTCGACTTCGGCGAAAAGCGCATCGGCGTGGCAGTAGGCAATACCGTTACCGCACTGGCAACACCGCTCACCACCCTGCACGTGGAATCCAATCGCGAACGGCTCGATGCCGTGCAAAAGCTGGTGCACGAGTGGCAGCCGGCGCGTTTTGTGATTGGCCAGCCGGCACACGATGACGGCCGCCCGCATGAGATCGCCCACCTCGCCCAGAAGTTCGGCAACCGGCTCAAGGAGAATTTCCGTGTTCCGGTGGAGTACATCAACGAAACCCTGTCGTCGGACGAAGCCGCGCGCAACCTGAAAAACGCCGGCATCACCGGCATCGCGCAAAAGGCGCACATCGATGCCGCCGCCGCGCAGGTTATCCTTCAAAGTTACCTGGACCAGCGGAGCCCCCATGCAGCTTGATGCCGACCAATTGGTTTCCGCCCTAGCCGGCAAGATCGGCACGCTTGATCCTGACGTGGCGCTCGTGGGTATCCACAGCGGTGGCGTGTGGGTGGCCGAAAAACTGCAAGCCGCCCTCGGCACCCGTTTGCCGCTGGGCAAGCTCGCCGTCACCCTGCACCGCGATGACTTCAGCCGCATTGGCCTGCACCCGCAGAAAAAATCCACCGACATCCCCTTCGAAGTCGAAGGCAGACACATCCTGCTGGTCGACGATGTGCTCAACACCGGCCGCACCTTGCGTGCGGCGCTCAATGAACTGTTCGACTTCGGCCGTCCCGCCAGTGTAAAGCTTGCGGTGCTGGTGGATCGCGGACGGCGCGAGCTGCCTTTCGCCGCCGACTTCGCCGCCGCCACCATGACGCTGGATGCCGGTCAGGAGCTGGTGCTGACCAACGACAACAACGTCCTGCGCTTTGATGTGCGCACCAAATCCTGAATTCTGCACCGCCAACTTCCCATGCCCACCTACCACCCCCAACTCTCCGCCGACGGAAAGCTCAAGCACCTTTTGAGCACCGAAGGCCTGCCGCGCACGCTCATCGAAAACATTCTGGAGTCGGCCGACCAGTTCGTCAGCGTGGGCGACCGCGAAGTGAAGAAAGTGCCGCTGCTGCGCGGCAAGTCGGTGTTCAACCTGTTTTTCGAAAACTCGACGCGCACCCGCACCACCTTCGAGATCGCCGCCAAGCGCCTCTCGGCCGACGTGATCAACCTGGACGTGTCCCGCTCCTCCACGGCCAAGGGCGAGACCCTGCTCGATACCATCGACAATCTCTGCTCCATGCACGCCGACATGTTCGTGGTGCGCCACGCCACCTCCGGCGCCCCCTTCCTCATCGCCGAGCACCTGAAGCGCATCGGCCGGGACGACATCCACGTGGTGAACGCCGGCGATGGCCGCCATGCCCACCCCACGCAGGGGCTGCTGGACATGTACACCAT
>CAYSKY010000691.1:0-2324 GCA_964431425.1 uncultured Burkholderiales bacterium | reverse complement strand
GGTCTGTCGACGTCCATCAAGCGCCTGGACAAGGAGCAAGAGGCGATCAATGCGCGCCTGGTCGGGGTTGAGGCCCGGTTGCGCAAGCAGTTCAATGCGCTCGACGCACAGTTGTCTTCACAGAACGCAGTCTCCGCGTATCTGACCAGCCAGGTCACGATCTGGAACAACAACACCAGCAGCAGCAAGTCCTGAATTTCACCCGGTCGCAATGTTCTGCGGAACGCCGGCGCTGCCTGCGAAGCCGCTGTATTTTCTGAGCTGAGGAGCGAAAACGGCGACTGTGAAAAGTTGAACGGAAATTCTGTTTTTTTTGTTTGCCGCACACCTAAAAGACGGCACGCAGGAGCCGATAAAGAGAACATAACTTCATCAAGCGACTCTGCCAAAAATGAATCACTTCGCCCGTTTCGCCGCAAATGCCTACGCCAATGTCGATGTTTCGACCGGCGTGGAATCTGCCTCGCGGCACCAGTTGACGCTCATGCTCTACGACGCCGCCTTGAAGCATATGGACAAGGCACGTGCGCACATGATCGCCCGCCGTATCGAAGACAAGGGCATTGCGATCAGCAAGGCCGTGCAGATCGTCGAGGAAGGGCTGAAGGGCACGCTGGACCTGTCGCAGGGTGACCTGGCCCACAATCTGAAGTCGCTCTATGAATACATCATCGCCTGTCTTCTGAAGGCGAACCTGCGCAATGACGATGCGCTGCTGGTAGAGGCACGGGAGCTGCTGGCGGGAATGCGTGATACCTGGGCGGAAATCGCCCCACCCCGGAATGCCATGATTTCGCCACCTGCCGGCGGCGCTGAACCCGGCCTGTTCCGCTTTGCTGCCGTTTGACCTGGAAATCATGAATTCGCACGATGTCATCGAACGTTGTGAACACATTGCGGACATCAGTTCGCTGATGCTGGCCGCCGCGCGTAGCGCCAACTGGCGGGAAGTGGAACGGCTGCGCGATTGTGCCGGGGACATGATTGATGAAGTCAGGTTGCTTTCCGGGCTTATCCCGATGTCGGTTGACGAACGCAGGGAGAAACTCGCCGCCCTGCAGCGCATTCTCGATAACGATGGCCAGATCCGCGAGTTGTCTGAACCCTGGCTGCGATATCTCTCGGAACTGCTGCACCCGGAAACGGCGGACAGCGCTCCTCCCATGAATCGGCGGCCATGAATTTGATTCCATTCGTTGATGTCGCCTGGCGAGCCTCGCAGCCGCCGCAGCGGGACTTTTCTGCGCCGCCCGAGGGCAGGCGCAATTTCAGCGGGCACCAGAGCCAGACGGGCGGCGGCCATGCCATCGGCCGGGATGCCGATGAGCCTGATCCCGATAAACGCCCAGCGACGGCAGATCCGGCCCGCGGTCATATTGTGGATGTGTTCGCCCGGTGACAAAGATGTCGACACCAGCTGGAAGAGCGGCGGGGGGAACACAGTTGCCGGATGCGGCCGGGCGCAGCGCGACACTTCCCGAGGCATACGTGTCGGCATTGGAACCCTATCTGGTCTATTCCCGTATCGAAATGCTGGCCATCCTGCGCGGACTTTCAGATGCCCACGTTTTGGCGACGGTCTATTTCGGTGATGGCAGGGAGTTCCTGATTTCGCGCATCCTTGGCGTCAACGCGGAGTCCGACTCGATTATTTTCGATGTGGCGCCGGATGATGCGATTACGCGCCGGTTGCTTGCATCCAGCGAATTGACGTTTGTTTCCTTCTACAATCACGTCAAAGTGCAGTTTTCGGTCAATCAGGCCGAGTTGGCACAATTTGAAGGCGGGCCCGCGTTGCGGGTTAAGGCCCCCAGGTGTGTCCTTCGCCTCCAGCGGCGGGAGGCATACCGGGTGAAGACACCGGTCGCCAACAGCCCCAGTGTGCTTCTGACGCCGGCCGGGGAGGGTACTGGCTCGCCGCCGGCCTCTTACCGAATCGCGGACATCAGCGCAACCGGCTTTGCCTTCGTCTTTCAGTCAGGGCACCTGCAGCTTGAACAGGGCGCGACGATCGGGCCCTGCCGGTTTGAACTGACCAGTGCAGATGCCTTTGAAGCGGATATCGAAGTCCGGCGGGTGACAACTTTCAAGGATGGGTTTGGCCGGGACATGCACCGGGCGGGATGCCGCTTTTCCCAGATTCCGGGAACTGCAGAGATGGCCATCCAGTGCTATGTGAACCGGCTGGCGGTTTCGGCCCGCAAAGGCTGACGATGCCGCGCGGGGATGCTAAACCTGCATGTTCATCATTTCGCTGTACGCAGCCACCAGTTTGTTGCGAACCTGCACGGCGGCCTGGAACGACAGGGACGCCTGCTGCATGC
>CAYSKY010000690.1:1542-2339 GCA_964431425.1 uncultured Burkholderiales bacterium | reverse complement strand
CGCTGGTGACGTCGCGCTGCGCTCGCCAGTAAAACACCATCCCGACACCGACCATCAGTGCGCAACCTCCCACCAGCTTGGTGAGGAACAACGCCGGATTGGTATTGTCCGCCGGCGGCACCATCGAGGTGACGATGGCCAGCAGTGTGGTGGCGAATCCGGTGCCGCCGATGATCACGCTGCCGATCTTTCCGCCCGGTGCGCGCCAGTGATGCGGCTCCACGTGGTGGGCCCGTTCACGCAGTCGTAGCGCAGGCAGCGAGGCAAACAGATAAAGCAGCGGGATGAAGGTCATGATGAGCGTCATGTCCAGCAGCAGCACAAACGCTTCACGCACGGATGACCCGGACAACCCGCCCAGCAGAACCAGGCTGGTCAGCGCCGCCTGGGTGATGAGCGCCACGTGGGGTGTATCAAATTTCGGGTGAAGGCGCGACAGCGGTCGCGGCAGGTAGCGGTCCACGCCCACCACGAACGGCAGGCGCGCCGTGCCGGCAATCCACGCCGAGGTGCCGCCGATGCTGGCCAGCGCAATCAGCAGGGCCATGATTTGCCCGAAGAACGGCACACCTACGCGCTCGCCCACCTGCGTCATGGCCTGCGGGATGCCGCTGATGACATTGATTTTTTCCGCCGGCAGCGCCACCAGCAGCGCCGCGGTGCCGGCGACGTAAACGGTGGCGATGATGACGCAGGAAATCAGCGTGGCGCGCGGAATGGTCTTGCGCGGATCGCGGATTTCGCCACCCATAATGGGGCCCAGTTCCAGACCGGCGTAGGCCAGCGCAATGCCGGCC
>CAYSKY010000690.1:0-1532 GCA_964431425.1 uncultured Burkholderiales bacterium | reverse complement strand
GCCCCGTGCCGTTGAGCGCCGGGCCCAGGATCGGCGGCGACGAGTGGCCGTCGGCGCCCAGGACGCTCCCGCCCAGCGTGCCGTGCTGTGACTCGACCCACCCGATGCCGGCCAGCGTGGTCCAGGCGGGCAGTGTGCCCAGGTCCGGGACCAGGCTTGCGGGCGTGAAGTTGGTGGCCGAGCCAAAATGCCACGCCGCCCAGCCGCCAGCGACCAGCAGCACGGCGGTGACCGTCCACGTACAGAGCGCGCCGATGTTCTGCAGCCACTTGGCGCGGCCAAGGCCGATGATGTTCAGGCCCGTCGCGGTCCACAGCACTGTCAGGCAGACAGCGGCGTTGTAGAACGGGTTGTCCGACATCCCCAGCCACGCAGTGCCGCCCACGTGTACCAGGGCGCCCGCGCCGAACAGCAGCGCCGACGGCAGGAACACGAGGTTGGATACCCAGTAGCACCAGCCTGTGATGAAGCCTTGCTTGTCGCCGAATGCCGTCTTGACCCACACATACAGGCCGCCTTCAGCTGGCATGCGTGAACTCAGTTCCAGCACGGCCAGTGCCATGGGGATCATGAAGATGGTGAGACCGATCAGCCAGATCGTGAGGCTGGAAGGGCCGATCTGTGCGGCGGTGGACAGCCACCGCAGGCCAACGATGGCCGCGACGTTGAGCAGGATCAGGTCGCGCAGGCCAAGTGTGCGGTGCAGGTGCGGGGCGGTCATGGGCTTTCCTCGGAGCACAGCATAGGCAACACGCGTGCCGCCGATCCGCGCAGCGAATACGACGCCTGCGCCGACAGCGGGGTGGATTGGGGATTGATTTCAATGACGGTGGCGCCGGCCTGCCGTGCGATGAACGGCAGCGAGGCGGCGGGCTCAACAAGCGTCGAGGTACCGACCGAGAGGAATACGTCGGCGGTGCGGGCCGCGTGCATGGCGGTGGCCAGTGCATCGGCCGGCAGCGACTCGCCAAACCACACCACGTCGGGTCTCAGCGGGCTGCCGCATTGCGCGCATGATGGTGGCGATTGCGATGCATCCCATTCGGCAGCCGGATGGCGCTGATCGAAGCAAATCACGCGGCGGATGTTGCCGTGCAGTTCAATCACATTGCGGCTTTGCGCCACCTGATGCAGGCCGTCGACATTCTGGGTGATGAGGGTGAACGTCGCGCCGCGGGCGAGGCACTGCCGCTCCATTGCGGCCAGTGCATGGTGGCCTGCGTTGGGGACGGCAGCGGCCACCTTGTCGCGCCGCCAGGCATACCACTCCCACACGAGTTGCGGATTGGCAGCGAACGCTTCCGGGGTCGCCAGTTCTTCGGGGCGGAAATTCTCCCAGAGACCGGTGAGCGCGTCGCGAAAGGTGGGGATGCCGGACTCAGCCGAGATACCTGCGCCGGTGAGGACGGCGACCGACGCAGCTCGCTGGAGTGCGGTGCGGGCGTCGGCGAAGGCGGCGTCGGTCATGCGCGCCATCATGACAGCATTTCGCGGCGCCGCCTACCGGGAAATGTGAAACCCCAGCACTGGCG
>CAYSKY010000689.1:0-2343 GCA_964431425.1 uncultured Burkholderiales bacterium | reverse complement strand
GTGGGAGGCCACGCCGGGTGTGGGCCTGAGCGCAGCCGACGCGCCAGCTCCCATCGCAGCGTTTCTGGCGCGCAACCCGGGTGGCAGCTACGTGGCAACCGACGGCGGCGTGCTGGTCGGCACCATACTTTGCGGTCACGACGGCCGGCGCGGCCTGATACATCATCTGGTCACGGCCGGCAGCCATCGCCGGCAAGGTATTGCCACGGCATTGCTGCGCCGCGGCCTGCAGGCGCTGCACGAGCAGGGCATCGAGAAGTGCCATCTGCTGGTGTTTCGCGATAACGCGGATGGCATGCGCTTCTGGCGCGCGGTGGCGGCGGACGAGCGCACGGAACTGGCGCTGTTCTCGCTCGGCACGGATTTGCCGTGAGTAGCGCCGGGCACGACGACGGACCGCCCGCGTTTGATGAGGACGAAGCGCTGTCGGTGATCGGCAAGCGCGTGCTGGTCGGTGTGACGCGGCGAAACCATGCCGATGAGATTGAAGGCTATGAGCAGTTTCACGGTGAAATTGTTCGGGCCGGCCGGGAGGGTATTTACCTGCGCATCGAGGCCACCGGCGAGGAGCGTTGGCTGCCGCCCGACTTGTCTTCACTTCACACGGCAAAACCCGGCGAATACCGGCTCAAGTCCACGGGAGAAATCGTGGTGGATCCGGATTTCCTTGCAACCTGGACGCTGTATCCGCCTGTCCGGCATTGAGCCGCGTCGTTGTACCGCGGAATTGAAAGTCCAGCATTGGCGGGCCTTCCAGGGCAAAAATGCCTGGAAAGCCGCGCCAATGCTGGTGTTTGCCGCGTTTTTCGTCCCGGCGCGTGCTAGCTGGCAGTCCGCGTGCGGATCAAATTCATCACCCGCATGCTCATCACGACCTCGTCGCGGGCATTGCGCACTTCCACCCGTGTGGACACCAGGCCGCGATCCGGCTTGGAGCGTGAAGGGCGGGCTTCCAGGATGGTGCAGCGCACCGACAGCACATCGCCCGGCCGCACTGGCGCGGGCCAGCGCAGTTCATCAATGCCGGGCGATCCGAGGCTCGATTCCGGCGAAAGGAACCGCGTCACGAACTGCCGCGTCATCAAGCCGGCGGTATGCCAGCCGCTCGCGATCAGGCCGCCGAACGGTCCCTGTGCGGCGCGTTCAGGGTCGGTGTGAAAGTCCTGCGGATCGAAGCGCTCGGCAAAACTGATGATCTCGTTTTGCGCGATGACGGTGCTGCCGCATTCCACCACGAGGCCCGCGGTGTAGTCCTCGAAGTAGCGTGTTCTGTCCTCTGTAAATGCATCGCTCACTGGGTGGCTTTCAGGTCGAGGTCTTTGGCCATCTTGCCCCACTTGGTGGTTTCGGATTTCACCTGCGCGGCGAACTGTTCGGGCGATGCGATCGAAATCACCGCGCCGGTGGCGTTGAGGCGTTCGCTCACAGTCGGGTCTTCCAGTGCTTTGGTGATGTCGCTGTGCAGCCGTGCGACCACCGCGGCGGGTACGCCGGCGGGGGCCACGATGCCGTACCACACGCTGACTTCGTAACCGGGAATGCCGAGGCCTTCGGCAATGGTGGGGATGTTGGGGGCCTGCGGGGCGCGCTCGGTGCTGCCCACCGCCAGCGCTTTCACCTTGCCGCCCTTGATGTGCGGCAGTGCGGCGGGGAAGGTGGGGAAGTAGAACGACACCTGGCCGCTGATGGTGTCGCTGATGGCGCTGCCAAAACTCTTGTACGGCACATCCTGCATCTGCAGGCCGTTGGCCTGGCGGATCATTTCCATTTCGAGGTGGCTGGGCGAGCCCTTGCCGGAGGTGCCGTAGCTGAGCTTGCCCGGGTTGGCCCTGGCGTAGGCGATGAGTTCCTTGAGGTTGTTGTACGGCGCATCAAGGCTGGTGACGATGGACATGGGTTGCACCACCACGCGGGTAATGGGCGTGAAGTCCTTCACCGGGTTGTAGGTGGGCACGGCCTGCAGTGCGGGGCTGACCGTGAGCGTGGTTGGCGCCATCAATAGCGTGTAACCGTCGGCCGGCGATTTGGCCACGGCCGTGGTGCCGATCGAGCCGCCGGCGCCGTCGCGGTTTTCCACCACCACGCTTTGGCCCAGCAACTGGGAGAGTTTTTCCGAGAGGATGCGCGCCACGATGTCCGCGCCGCTGCCGGGGCCGTACGCCACCACCAGCTTGATGGGCTTGGAAGGGTAGACGTCTGCGGCAGATGCGGCACCACCGAGCAGCGTGGCGCCGGCAATCAGTGCGGCTACGATGTTTCGCCTGAGATTGTTCATGGGGTCTCCTCGGTTCTTGTGGTGGGGTACGTCAGATGCGTTCGATGATGGTGGCCGCGGCCATGCCG
>CAYSKY010000688.1:0-2344 GCA_964431425.1 uncultured Burkholderiales bacterium | reverse complement strand
CTGTCGGGCGAATCGACCGGCAAGGCGGCAAGATCGAAGTTCTCAAGGATGCCAAGGCACAGCAGGCCCGCCAGGCCCTGCCCGTTGGGCGGGATCTCATGCAGCCGCACGTCGCGGTAGTCCATGTGGATGGTGCCCACCCAGTCGGCCTGGTGCGCAGCGAGATCGGCGGCGGTCATCACGCCACCGCAGGCGGCCGAATGCGCGGCGATTTTGGCGGCCAGCGCGCCACGGTAGAACGAGTCGCCGTTGGTTGCGGCGATCTCTTCCAGCGTCGCAGCCTGGCCGTCCAGAATCCATTTCTCGCCGGCGTTGGGCGCGCGGCCCTTCGGTGTGAAGTCGCGGGTGAAATCAGGCTGGCCGAGGATCATGCCGGCCTGCCGGGCCCAGCTCACCGCGGTGATGGGCGAGACCAGGTGGCCGTCACGCGCATAGCGGATGCCGGGGGCGAACAGTTTTTCGAACGGCAGTTTGCCGAAGCGCGACGACAGCGCCACCCATTGCGATACCGCGCCGGGAACCGTCACGCTGTCCCAGCCGCGCACCGGCATGGTGGCGAGGTCCGGGTATTTTTGGTTGAAGTAGTCGGGCGTCCAGCCGGCGGGCGAGCGGCCGGAGGCATTCAGCCCATGCAGTTCCTTGCCGTCCCACAGAATGCAAAAACCATCCGAGCCGATGCCGTTGCTGGTGGGCTCGACCACCGTCAGCGCGATGGCTGCGGCGATGGCGGCATCCACCGCATTGCCGCCGTCCTGCAGCATCTGCAGCCCGGCTTGCGCGGCCAGCGGCTGCGAGGTGGCCACCACGTTCCTGGCCATCACCGGCATGCGCTGGGAGGAATAGGGAAAGTCGTAATTGAACGGGGCGGGCATGGGTTGCTTTCTGGTCGGGTGGAAGCCAGTATTGTGAACCAGGCGGGCGGCGTCGTGACATGGCCGCCCTCAAACCGGAGGCGGCATGGCACAACAGGATGCAGTGGTATTCGATGCGTATGGCACGTTGTTTGATGTGCACAGCGTGGTGGCCGCGGCGGAGCGGCTGTTCCCCGGGCGCGGGTCGGCGCTGTCAGCGTTGTGGCGAAGCAAGCAGCTGGAGTACTCGTGGTTGCGCAGCCTCATGCAGCGGCACGTGGATTTCAATGTGGTGACGAGGCAAGCGCTGCAATACGCCTGTGCGTCCATGAAGCTGGATTATTCGCCGCAGGCGCGGGAGGAGCTCAACCAGGCCTATCGGACGCTAGCGCTGTTCGCCGACGCGCGAAGCGCGCTCGATCAACTTCGCGGCAATCACCGGCTGGCGATACTCTCCAACGGTGCACCGGACATGCTCGCTGCGGTGGTATCGCACAACGGTCTGACCGACCGCTTTGATGCCGTGCTGAGCGTAGAGGACGTCGGTGTGTTCAAGCCCGACCCGCGGGTATACCAGCTGGCCGTGAACCGCCTCGGCGTCGAGGCCAGCCGCATCGCCTTTGTCTCCAGCAACGGCTGGGATGCCGCCGGGGCGCGTGCATTCGGCTTCAGGGTGTTCTGGGTGAATCGGGGCGGGGCGCCGGCGGAAGGCCTGGACCAGCCGCCGGATCACACACTGGCGTCGCTGGTTGCGCTACCCGCCCTGCTCGGTTGATGCGGCCCCCTGCAACGCCTCCCATGCCTTGAGGTCTTTCTCGTACTGCCACAGCTCCTCTTCGTAGATATCCATCACGCAGGGGATGCAGCCGGTACCGCAGCACTCGTGCGGCTCGGGCTTGCGGGGCGGGGTGGGTTTGTTCATGAATCGCAATGCGGGTTCGTGGAAATGTCATTTTACGTGGATGGTTGCGCACCGGCACTGCGCCCAAATGAAAAGCCCCGCGAATGCGGGGCTTTCCGGATTGCCAGGGGGGAACAGGCTCACTCCTCCACAAACGCCTCTTCGCGTTTCTTGCGGATGGCCGGCAGCGCGATGATGATCAGCAGCAGCAGTGAAATCGCCAGCAACACTGCCGATAGCGGGCGCGTCACAAACACGGTCGGGTCGCCACGCGACAGCAGCATGGCGCGCCGCAGGTTTTCCTCCATCATCGGCCCGAGGATGAAGCCCAGCAGCAGCGGCGCCGGCTCGCAGCCGAGCTTGTAGAACAGGTAGCCGATGAGGGTGAACAGCGCGCCGACGTAGATGTCGAAGTTGTTGTTGTTCAGCGTGTACATGCCCAGCGCACAAAAGGCCACGATCGCCGGGAACAGGAAGCGGTAGGGCACCGTCAGCAGCTTGATCCAGATGCCGATCAGCGGCAGGTTCAGGATCACGAGCATCGCGTTGCCGACCCACATCGACGCGATCAGGCCCCAGAACAGCTCGGGGT
>CAYSKY010000687.1:0-2346 GCA_964431425.1 uncultured Burkholderiales bacterium | reverse complement strand
GTGGTAACCAGTACATCAATTCATCAGCGATGGGCAATTACGCCGACTATCTGGTGAAGGAACTCATCCCTTTCGTGGACAAGGAATTCCGAACGTTGGCTTCCCGCGAGCACCGCGGCTGTTTTGGCAAATCGTCGGGGGGCTACGGCGCCATCATTCACGGCATGAAATACGCCAAATACTGGGGCGCCATCGCCAATCACTCAGGCGACGCCTACTTTGATTTTGTGTACATGAATGACTGGCCGCGCACGCTCACCGAGATCATGAAGCACCGCCTGCCTCGCCGGGTGGCCGGCCCGATAGATGTGCGAAAGGAAGAAAAGGGCGCTGCGAAAGGCATTGACGACGGCCGCGTGGAAAACTTCCTGGAGCACATCTGGAAAAAGCAGAAACCCTCAGACGGCGAGGTGCACGCGCTGATGATCATCGCCATGGCCGCGAGCTACGACACCGACCCCAAGGCGCCGCTGGGCTTCCGCCTGCCGTTCAACCTGGAAACGGGCGAACTGATTCCGGAGCGCTGGAAAGCCTGGCAGAAACACGATCCGATTCACCTGGTCGGCAAGTACAAAGCCAACCTGAGAACCCTCAAGGGTATTTACATCGACTGCGGCTGGCGCGATCAATATTCGATCCACTACGGGACGCGCATTCTGTCGAAGCGATTGTCAGAGGCGCGCATCAAGCATGTTTACGAAGAGTTTGATGACACCCATTCCGGTGTGGATTACCGTATGGATGCCAGTCTTCCCTTTCTCTACAAGGCGCTCAAGCCATGATTCGAATGCTGTCCGTCCGGCACGCACTTGCCGGCCTGGTGTTGATTACCGCGGCCACGTTGGTGCATGCCCAGCCCGTGCAGGTCTACAACGAAGCCGCCAATCCGCGCGAGGATATCGCAGCCGCCCTGAGATCGGCGAAGCAGTCCAACAAGCAGGTGCTGGTGGTATTTGGTGCCAACTGGTGTGGCGACTGCAAGATGTTGGACCTGGAAATGCACCAGGGCGATCTGCAAAAGCTGGTTGATGAGCGGCTGGTGGTGGTGAAAGTGGACGTGGGCCGCTTTGATCGCAACAAGGACGTGGCCGAGCAATATGCGCCGGACATTTTGAAGAAGGGCATTCCTTCGGTGGCGCTGGTGCGCGCCGATGGAACGGTGCTCTATCGCACCACCGGCGGGGAGCTTGCCGACGCACGCAAGATGAAACGCGAAGGCGTGACGGCGTTCTTCGCGACGATGCTGGACGGAAAATGATCTGACTACTGCAGGACCGTCGCCTCTAGGGGTAACCGGCCGGCCGTTTTCCGGCTACACGCGACCGGGTCGGTGGTGATTTAACGATGACGGAGCATGGAACTGCACATGGACACATCAATTTTAGGCAGTCGTGCCAAATCGCTGAATGCGAAAGTCGGTGCCGTCACACTTGCGATGGCGGGCTTCATGACCTTGTTGCTGACGCATACCGTGGCATCGTTGGCTCCACTACGAATCGCAGCGCTCGCGCTCGCCGCATTTGCCGCCTGGGCCTTTTGCGACGAAATGGGCATGCAGAAACCGCTGAACCGTGCCGGCTTTGTCGCGTTTGCCATTGCCGCACTGACCAAGGTGCAGATCGTCCTGGGTCTGGCGCCGCAGGTTGCAGGTCGCTATTTTCTGCTCTACGCCACGTTTCTGCTCCTGGCAGTGCTGTTCTGGTCCGTTGCTTTCCTGCATCGAAAGCGTGAACTGAAAGTGATCGGTGCCGTTGGCGTGTTTGCGACGCTGTTGCCCATGGCCGCCGTCGTTGCCGGCCATGTCGTCGTCGGACTTGGCGCCGCACTGGGCGTCGAATCGATTCTTTCAGCCGGCGAAAGTGGCACGCCGGGTGATCTTGGGTTTGTCACCCTTGTGGAACGTGTGTTCGGACTTTGGGGCTACGTTGCTGCCTGGCTTCTTTGGCGGGGGCATATCACCAGCCAATCGGCGTAAGGTGCTGCAGACCGCAGCGGCGCAGCCCCTGGGCGAGGTCCGGGGCCCAAAACAAAAAACCCGCCGAAGCGGGTTTTTTTGCGAGCCTAATAAGTTCAGGCGCGATTCGCTTTCTTGCGACGGGTAAAACCAAGTCCCGCCAGGCCCAGACCCAGCAGGGCCAGGGAAGCCGGCTCCGGTACAGACTTGACACCAACGATCATGTCATCGCGATCTTTGTCGCCGCCCTTGTCTTCATAGACCAGCAGAAATTGGTAACCGCTATTCAGAGCAGTGCCGTTAACGCCGCAGGACAGGCAAGAGCCATTGAAAATCGCAAACGTCGGATTTACGCCACCGATTGACCAGGTGGGTGATCCGTTGGAAATCTG
>CAYSKY010000686.1:2033-2348 GCA_964431425.1 uncultured Burkholderiales bacterium | reverse complement strand
CACGAGTTGCTGTGGTTCCTGCAGGGCGACACCAACATCCGCTACCTCAAGGAAAACGGCGTGACCATCTGGGACGAATGGGCGGATGAGGCCGGCGACCTGGGACCGGTATACGGTTACCAGTGGCGTTCCTGGCCGGCGCCGGACGGCAGCCATATCGACCAGATCAGCGATATCCTCCGGCAGATCCGCACCAATCCTGATTCACGCCGCATTATTGTTTCGGCGTGGAATGTGGCGGACATTCCGAAGATGGCGCTCGCACCCTGTCACGCCTTTTTCCAGTTCTATGTGGCCGATGGCCGCCTGTCTTGC
>CAYSKY010000686.1:0-2023 GCA_964431425.1 uncultured Burkholderiales bacterium | reverse complement strand
GCGCAGTGCCGACATTTTCCTTGGCGTCCCTTTCAACATCGCTTCCTACGCGTTGCTGACCATGATGGTCGCGCAGGTGTGCGGACTGAAAGCGGGGGATTTCGTGCACACGCTTGGCGACGCTCACCTGTACTCGAACCACCTGGACCAAGCTCGTGAGCAGCTCTCGCGTGAGCCGCGCGCCATGCCGGTGATGCGCATCAACCCGGAGGTTCGGGACCTGTTTGCGTTCAAGTTCCAAGACTTCGCGCTGGAAGCCTACGATCCGCATCCGGCCATCAAGGCACCGATCGCGGTCTGAGGCGGAACGAAAACATGCGCATCAACCTGATCGTCGCCATGGCGAAGAATCGTGTCATCGGCATGGGCAACGCCATGCCATGGCATTTGCCCGCCGACTTCGCGTGGTTCCGCCGCCAGACGATGGGGCATCCGGTCATCATGGGCCGCAAGACATTCGAATCTATCGGCCGGCCATTGCCCGGAAGAACCAATATCGTCGTCTCCCGCAACGAGTCCTGGCGTGCTGAGGGGGTGCAGGCTTGCCGGTCGCTGGAGGCTGCTCTGGCGGCTGCCGCAGATCATGCGGAGGTGTTTGTCATCGGGGGGGCAACGCTCTACGCGCAGGCATTGCCGCTTGCAGAGCGTATTTTTCTCACCGAGGTCGATGCCGCACCGGAAGGTGACACCTGGTTTCCTGCGCTGCCTGCGCAGGAGTGGCGCGAAATCTCGCGTGAACATGTACCCGCCGATGCAAAGAACGCCTTCGCGATGGAATTTGTAGTGCTCGAGCGCGCGCCGACTTGATCCGCTACACCGCCCGACGGCGGCAGCGACGTGTGGGGGGCGAATGCGAAAGTCAAGCACCGGCGCGGCTCCCAGGCCGTTTTGCCTTGTGAAGCCGCGCCAAATGGCGTTCTACGCTATTTGGTGCGGGCGCTGCAATACTCCGGACAGGAGAAATAACTGCGCTGTCAGATGCGCTTCTTCATTAACTGTTCCTGCTCGCGCTTCCAGTCTTTTTCTTTTTCTACATCACGCTTGTCATGCTGCTTCTTGCCCTTGGCAAGACCGATCTCAAGCTTGACCATGCCCTTGGAAAAATGAAGATTGAGCGGCACCAGCGTATAGCCGCGCTGTTCCACCTTGCCGATAAGTTTGTCGATTTCGTCGTGCTTCAGCAGCAACTTGCGGGTGCGTACCGGATCCGGAATGATGTGCGTGGACGCGGCCGTGAGCGGTGAGATGTGCGCGCCGATCAGGTAGAACGCGCCCTGCTTGAGGATCACGTAACCTTCCTTGATCTGCACGTGTCCCGCGCGGATGGCCTTGACCTCCCAGCCCTCGAGCACCAGTCCGGCCTCGTGGCGCTCTTCGATGAAGTAGTCGAAGAATGCTTTCTTGTTTTCAACAATGCTCATGCACGGATTTTATCTGAAGCGGGTGTTGCTTCCGGCGGGGGCTAGAATCCAGTTGTTCCGTGAATCACTACTAAGTCCATGCCACTGGTACAAAAAACCGCGTTGGTCCCCTACGCCGCCGGGCAGATGTTTGCGCTGGTCGAGAATTTCGAGCGCTACACGGAGTTCCTGCCCTGGTGCGCCGGCGCAGAGGTCCTGTCGCGCGAGGGTGGCATGGTGCTGGCCCGATTGCACATTGACTATCGCGGCATCCGCCAGTCTTTTACCACCGAGAACACCAATTTTCCCGGCGAAGCGATCAATATGCGGCTGCGTGACGGCCCATTCCAGAAACTGGAGGGCGGATGGAAGTTCCATGTGCTCGCGCCCACCGCCAGCAAGGTGGAACTGACGCTCGATTACGCCTTTGCCAACGCCTTGCTTGAAAAGGCGGTCGGTCCGGTGTTTTCCTATATCTCGAACACCATGGTCGAACGCTTTGTCGCGCGGGCTGACCAGATATATCGTGAGCCGTGAAACGCATCGACATCACGGTGGCGAATGGGTGGTTGACGCCGGTTTCCGAGTTGCCGCTGCAGGTCGATGAGGGGACCTCCCTCGCC
>CAYSKY010000685.1:0-2348 GCA_964431425.1 uncultured Burkholderiales bacterium | reverse complement strand
GCCGTCGCCGCACCCGATTCAGGGCATCGGCGCGGGCTTCATTCCGAAGAACCTCGATACCAGCCTGCTCGATGGCGTGATCCAGGTCGATGCCGAACTGGCGCGCGAATTCGCCCGCCGTTCCGCGCGCGAGGAAGGCCTGCTGGTGGGCATCTCCTCCGGCGCCACGCTCGCCGCAATCTCGCAAAAGCTGCCCGACATCGCACCGGGTTCCACCGTGCTGGGATTCAACTACGACACGGGTGAGCGGTATTTGTCGATTGAGGGGTTCTTGCCGGCGTAGGTGCCGCCGGCACGCACCACTAGTTGGTACCGCTGTTTGCGGGTTCGCCCAGCGAGCGAGCAGGGTTCATCGCCCGATAGGTGACGATGCCGATCATGGTGGCCAAGACCAATATTTCGGCGAGGTAGAGCGGTACCTGGAAATAGCTGACGGGCAGTGCAGCGTAGCGGTTGGTTCCCTGTATTTCGTGCAGCAGGAACAGGATCACGTCCCAACCAAAATGCAAGCCGATTGGCAGCCACAGGCTACGCGTCAGGAAGTAAGCGACCGTCATGGCCATGCCGCTGAGAAACACGGATACGAGGCTGATGGAATCCCTGCCATCCGGAATGTGTGCCGCCATAAAAAGTGCTGCCACCACCAACGTCGCAAAGATCGGGTGGCAGAACTTCAGAACGAACTGCAGCAGGATGCCCCGGAATACGATTTCTTCAATGACGGCGGCATGCATCGCAATCGCCAGGGTGACCAGCATCCGATGTGTGGTGGGCAATGCAAAGCCGATGGAGCCGGTCGCCGCGAAGATCAACACCGGCAGTGCAAACATCAGTGTCGCCAACAGCATGCCCTGCATGAACGCCGGCAGCGTGTTGCGGTTGAAGGCCAGTTCGTCGGCGGGCTGGCCATCGACCCAGGAAAGGAACGGACGGTATGCCAGCGCCGCGAGTAGAGCGGTCAGCACATAGAACGCAGTCAGCACACGATCCTGCTCAATGGCGCCGAGCGCGGCACCACCATCACCCGTGAAATAGATCACCGCCCTCACCAAGTATTCGGTCAGGAACTTCCCGCCGAAATACACCGCGGCCGCAAACAATACGCGCGCCAAAACCCAGCGTGCAAGCAACACAACAGGCTCAAAACGGCGCAGCCAGGCGGGCGGGTTCGAGATGGTCACCTTTGGGCTGTCGATTTTTGCTTTGCGTCTTGAATGAACTTGTCGGTGTTTTCGATAGCTGTTTTGGTGGGCGTGTAGGTTGTGACCTCTTCGAATCCGTAGGTCTGGCGAACCCGCCGTTCATGCGCACCATATTGTGAGAACGTGATTTCGGCACGATAACCGACGGCGCCGTCGCCGCCTTGAATCTGCACGACGACCCTCTCCCCTCGCTTGACCAGTAGCGCGGTCGCCGCGTCGTGCAGATCGGCGTAGGCGGACAGGCTCAACAGAAATGGCGGCAGATGCGGCCAGCGCACGATGATGGCGCTGATGACATTGGTGGCATCGTCTTGCCTGCCGTAGAGCTTGCCAACGCTGAAAAGAAAAGCATCTCGGTCCTGGTCTGCCGCTTGCACGGCAGAGCTGTTGACGATCTCGACGCTGACCTGCTCACTGGATTTGAACGGGAGCGTTAGCGTAGTACGGCCAATCTTGGCCAGTTGTACGTGCGGGGTTTCTGCAGCCAGAGCGCCGGTGATCTGTAGTGCACAAGCGAACAACGCGATCCACGCGAATTTCGTCAACATGAAATGGCTCCTTCAATCGACCGGTATGCCAAACCCCAGCACCAGCGCGCCTCCCAGGCCAAAAATGCCCGGAGACCCCCGCCAGTCCTAGACTTTCGGCCCTGTGTCCTGTGGCGCTATCGCCGGCGCTGCATACCACTGCGACTTCGGCACCACCTGCGGTTGCGCGGGTTGGGTGAAGTAGTGCGGCGACATGATCTGCACGCCGTATTCGTTGAACACGTCCTGCACATTGCCCAGCAGCACGCTGGTGAGTTTGGCGCGCTGCGCGGGGCCTTCGATGTCGGAGTAGGCCACCAGCCGGTACTGCACATAGAAATCCGACAAGGCCATCTGTAGCACGAACGGCGCGGGCTCGGTGGTGATGCCGGGCGTGCGTTTGGCCGCCTCCTGCAGGATGGCGTGCACCTGCCTCCACGGCGTGTCGTAGCCGATGGTGACCTGCGTGGCCAGCACGAACTTGCCGCCGGGTGCCGGGCGTGAATAGTTGTGGGTGGCGCCGGCCACGACCTGTGAATTGGGCAGCACGATGCGCTCGCCCGAACCGGTGGCCACGTGGGTGGCAAACAGGCCGACTTCCAGCACCGTGCCCTCCGCT
>CAYSKY010000684.1:0-2349 GCA_964431425.1 uncultured Burkholderiales bacterium | reverse complement strand
GCGAACAGGGTGTTCTTGGGGTTGGTGACCGCCTGGCGCTTGGCCGAGGCGCCGACCAGGATCTCGCCATCGTCCTGATACGCGACGATGGACGGCGTGGTGCGTGCACCTTCCGAGTTCTCGATAACCTTGGACTGTCCGCCCTCCATGATGGCGACGCAGCTGTTGGTGGTGCCCAGGTCGATTCCGATGATCTTGCCCATGATGTTTACCTCGATTGCGAATTGTTAAAGTTGTTCTAGAAGTAGGGTTATTCCGGCGAATTTCAAGGCGTGAGGGGTGCTCAGGCCTGCTTTTCTTTTGCCACCGCCACCAGCGCCGGGCGCAATACGCGGTCGTGCAGCGTGTAGCCCTTTTGCATCACATTGATGACCGTGTTGGCCGGCTGGTCGGACTCCAGCGCGGCGATAGCCTGGTGGCGCGTCGGGTCAAACTTCTGGCCGGCCGGGTTGACCTCAACGATGGAGAATTTCTCGAACACCTGTGCGAGCTGGCGTGCGGTCAGTTCCACGCCAGTCTTGTACGACTCGACCGAGGGGCTTTCCACCAGCAGCGCCGCGTCCATGCTGTCCTTCACCGCAAGCAGGGCATCGGCGATCTTCTCCACACCAAACTTGTTGGCCTTGAGTACATCCTCGGCCGAGCGGCGGCGGATGTTCTCCATCTCGGCCTTGGCGCGAACGTAAAGGTCGAAATTCTCGGCGGCTTTGGCCTGCGCGTCGGCAAGGGATTTTTGCAACTCAGCCTCGGTGGGCGATGCGCCCTCGGCGGGTTCAGGGGAGGATTGCGCGGCTGCTTCGGCGGACGCAGCCGCTTCTGCCGGCGCCACGCTGGCTTCTGGGGCCACGTTTTGGGTCGGGTCTGACATCTAAAACTCCAGAAAAAACAAGGTCATGCGGGATTTGAGGGCAATCCCGTATTTTTCAAGTGGTTTTGGTGAAAAAACCGCTCAGGCGGGCTTTTTCTTGCCCGAGATCAGCCAACTGGTGACGATGGTGATCACGCTGTACATGAGCGAGCCGATAAAGGCCGCCATGAAGCCGGAGACGGTAAAACCCTTAACGATCTCAGCCACAAACCAGAACAGGAAGGCGTTGATGAAAAAGATGAACAGCCCCAGCGTGAGCAGGGTGACCGGCAGCGTGAGCAATATCAGCAGCGGTCGGACGATGGCGTTGACCAGCCCCAATACAAGCGCGGCAATGAGCGCCTCAATGGGGCCGGCAACCTGCACGCCGGAATAGAGATAAGCCACCGCCATGAGGGCGAGGGCGTTGATGAACCAGCGAACGATCAATGACATGCGGAATCGAATGAATGCTCTAAGTAAACGCTGATAATACCGCCAATCACTTTGCCGATTCGAACGGAAACCACGGAATGAGCCCATCCCCGACGGAAGAACGCATCACAGTCCCGCAGCTTTCCACCATGAAGGGCGCGGGCCGCATCGTCATGCTGACCGCCTACACCAAGCCCATGGCGCAGCTGCTGGACCCGCACTGCGACGTGCTGCTGGTGGGCGATTCGCTGGCCATGGTGGTCTACGGGATGGACAACACCATGAACCTTTCGCTGGACACCATGATCGCCCATACCCAGGCGGTGATGCGCGGTTCGCGACATGCCCTGGTGTTGCTGGACATGCCATTCGCCAGCTACCAGGAATCGAAAGAGCAGGCCTACCGCAACTGCGCGCGCGCCATGGCTGAAAGCGGCGCGCAGGCCCTGAAGCTGGAGGGCGGTGCCGAACTGGTTGAAACCGTTGAATATCTGGTCGCCCGCGGCCTGCCGATCATGCCGCACATCGGCCTGATGCCGCAGCGGGTCAACCAGATGGGCGGATTCCGCTCACAGGGGCGCGAGGAAGACGCGACCAAAAAGTGGACCACGATCGCGCGTGACTTCGAATCGGCCGGGGCGTTTTCCATCCTGATCGAAGGCACCGTGGAGCCCGTGGCGCGGGCGGTGGTGGAGAGCGTGAAAGTGCCGGTGATCGGCATCGGCGCTTCGCCGGCGTGTGACGGGCAGGTGCTGGTGACGGAGGATATTCTTGGGCTCTATCCGGATTTGTCGCCGAAGTTTGTGAAGCGGTACGCGGAGGTGGGGGGGGTGGTTTCGGAGGCGGTTGATGCGTATGCCAAGGAGGTTAGGGCGGGGGAGTTTCCGAAGTTGGAGCATTGTTTTGGGGTGAAGAGGTAGATCTATGGTTTTCGTCAATCCAACTTGGCTGGCCGCCTTTCTCTTTTGTGCGGCGGCGCTTCCTGCTGCCGGAAATGAATGTGCTGCAAGGAAACTCTCGCAAAAGACTCTCGCCCTAGTTAAGCCGATACTTGCATATGCCATAGA
>CAYSKY010000683.1:0-2349 GCA_964431425.1 uncultured Burkholderiales bacterium | reverse complement strand
CGGGCAAAAATGGCCTGGAAGCCGCGCCAGTGCTTGAGTTTCATTGTTGCCTGCAGCTGGCAGCATGAAGATTCTCATGACCGGCAGCGCCGGCCCCAAAGTGGGAAGCCGCGTCGCAGCGGCACTTTCCGAGCGTCATGCACTGACCGGCATTGACCTCCAGCCATCAGTGCACACGCATCACGTGGCAGATGTCGCGGCAATCACCGATTGGTCGCCGTTTCTCGAGGGCATGGATGCCGTGGTGCACTTTGCCGCCCTGCACGCACCGCATCGCGAAACCCATTCGGCGGATGCGTTTTGGCGCACCAACGTCGATGCCACCGGACGGCTGCTTGATGCCGCCAAAGCCTGCGGTATCAGCCGCTTCCTGCTGGCTAGTACCACCTCCGTTTACGGCAGGTCCATGCGCACCCAGGGGCACGCAGCCTGGGTGACCGAAGCGCTGGTGCCTGAGCCGGAAGATATCTACGACGAAACCAAGCTGGCGGCGGAAGCGCTGTGTCGCAGTGCGTTCACCGAAGGCTTTGTCACAGCAGCGTTGCGATTCTCCCGCTCTTTCCCGGAGCCGGCGCCGCTGATGGCCCTGTATCGCCTCTATCGCGGTGTTGATGGCCGCGATGTGGCGTCAGCATTCTCGGCCGCACTGACCGCGCCGCTGGCCCGTTTTGAGGCCATGAATATTTCGGGGGATACGCCGTTCGTCGAGCAGGATTGCGAAGCGCTGTTTCACGATCCGGTACCGGTGCTCGAGGCGCGTGCGCCCGGACTGGTCGCCGCATTCGAAGCCCGCGGGTGGCCGCTGCCCGCGTGCATCGACCGCGTCTATGTTTCTGAAAAGGCGAAAGCGTTGATTGGCTATGCGCCGCAATTCGGCTGGCGCGCCGTCACCGACGCCCATCCGCCCGTCTGATCCGTGTTTGCCTAGCGTGGCTTGCGGCGCTTGCGGCCGGCAGCAGCCGCTTCTTCCTGCTGGCGGGTAAGGCGCGGGGCCTTTTTCTTCGGTGGTGGCAACGCAGCCTTGGCGCGCGCCTTGGTCAGTTCCGGATTCTCGCGCCATACCACGAGGATTTTGCCGATATGCTGCACCGGCGCCGCGTGCAGCGCGCTGCAGATTTCTTCGAGCCAGGCGGCGCGTTCGTCGCGTTCGTCATTGAAAGCACGGATCTTGATGAGTTCGTGCGCCTTCAGGCTGCGATCGATTTCGCGGATCACGGCCGAGGTCAGTCCCTGGTCGCCGATCAGCACCACCGGGTCGAGGGAATGGGCGCGTGCTTTCAGGGCTTTGCGCTCGATGGGGGATAATGTGATTTTCATCCATCAATTATACGTTTCATGGCACATGCCCGCCCCAAGAACAGCCGCGACTGGGTGAAGCGTCACCTCAGTGACCCCTACGTCAAGCGCTCGCAGGAGCAGGGATTCCGTTCGCGCTCGGTTTACAAGTTGTCGGAAATCGACGCCAGCGAGCGCCTCATTCAGCCCGGCATGACGGTGGTGGATCTGGGGTCGGCACCGGGAGGCTGGTCGCAATGGTCGATCAAGAAGGTGGGTGCGCGCGGCAAGGTGGTGGCCATTGATCTGCTGGACATGGAACCGGTGCCGGGTGTGGGCTTCATCAAGGCTGATTTTTCGTCTCAAGAAGGGCTGGATGCGGTCGTAGAAGCCATAGGCGGAGAAAGCGCAAAAGTGGATCTTGTCATTTCTGACATGGCCCCCAACCTAACCGGTATTGTCATCACGGATCAGGCGCGTTTGTTTGCGCTGGGCGAGTTGGCGATGGAGTTTGCGGTCAAGTTCTTGAAACCAAACGGGGTTTTTCTGGTCAAGGTATTTCAGGGCAGCGGTTTCGAGGCGTACGTCAAGCTGATGCGGGCCAATTTCAAATCGGTGGCGGCCAAAAAGCCGGATGCATCGCGCGACGAAAGCCGCGAAACCTATTTGCTGGCGAAGCAACCCAAGGTCTCAAGCAGTTGAATTCAAACGACTAAATAGAGCGTTTGGTGTAGGATGATCAGTCCGGCGCGCATTTCGTGATGTGTGTCTGGCGGTAGCAGGGTTTGCAGGAAATTTCCGGGGCACAAGACTCCGGTCTATTGAGGATATCGCGTGAACAATCTGGTGAAGAACATTGGTGTCTGGCTCATCATCATCATCGTGCTGATGATGGTATTCCTGCAGGTGTCCAACAAGGGCAGCACCCGCAACGACATGGACTACTCGACGATGATGCAGGAAGCCAAGAACGGCAACGTCGAGAAAGTGCGGATGGAGGGCGCCCGCACCGCCAAGGTTTACTCGCGCGACAACAAGGTCTACACCACCTATACGCCCGGTGACGTGTTCATG
>CAYSKY010000682.1:0-2353 GCA_964431425.1 uncultured Burkholderiales bacterium | reverse complement strand
GTGCTTCCTTGGGGGCCGGCTTTTCCGTGACCTTGGCCGGAGTGACTGCCGCGGGGGCCGCTGGTGGAGCCTCCTTGGCCTGCTCCTTCACAGGCGGCGCAGCCTCTTTCGGCGCAGCATCCGGTGCCGGCTTGACGGATTCGCCTGCCGGTGCCACTGCCTGGCTCACGGCCGGCGCCGGCACGGGCAATGGCGGCTGGTTGTCCTTGGGCGGAATCTGCACCGCGATTTCCTGTGTCTTGCCGGATTCGCCGGTGCGCTTCGGCTCACTGTCGAAAATCATCGGCAGAAAAATAATCGCCAGCAAGCCCAACGTGACGGCGCCGATCAGGCGGCGGCGGCCACGGCGTTTGATTTCAAGCTCGGTCGCGGAGATTTCGGCAGGTTTGGATGCGGCCATGGCATTGGGCAATCAGGTCGACGGGCGGAATCGCGCAATTTCCGCGACGGTGTGGAACGATCCAAAGGCGACAATTCTATCATCCTGCCCAGCCTGCTCCCGCGCTGCAGCATAGGCGTGCAGGATGCTGACGTGGCGGGAAAAGCGGCCCGCCAGACCGTGCGCCGCCAGGCGGTCGGCGAGCGTTTCAAGCGTTGCCCCGCGGTCCACGATCGAATCCAGGCCGGCGATAAACCAGTGATCGAAGCGCCCCTTGACGATCTCGATGACGCCGTCGATATCCTTGTCCTTGAGCATGCCGAACACGGCGTAGGAGTTGGGGTGATAGCCCATCCCGCCCAGTGCGTCGTCGAGCGCACGCGCCGCGTGGGGATTGTGTGCCACGTCCAGGACCACCGTCGGGCGCCCCGGCAGCACCTGCATGCGGCCCGGCCATTCCACGCCGAGCAACCCCTGCTTCACCTGCCCCTGCGAGACCGGCAGTGCATCGCGCAAGCTGTCCAGCACCGCCAGTGCCGCGGACGCGTTCTTCAGCTGGTAGGAGCCGCGCAAGGCGGGGAACGGCAGCGAGCTGCGCGCCGCCGAAGGGCCGACGAATCGCCACTGTGTTTCCTGGCGCCCGTAATGAAAATCGCGATTGAGCAGTTGCAAATCGGCGCCGATGGCGGCGGCATGATCCCGCAGGCTCTGCGGGGCATCAGTATCGGCGAAGATGGCCGGCCGGCCGGCACGGTAGATGTGCGCCTTCTCCAGCGCAATTTTCTCGCGGGTGTCGCCCAGGTAGGACTGGTGATCCAGGTCCACGCTGACCACCACGCTGGCATCGGCGTCTATGATGTTGACCGCATCGAGCCTGCCGCCCAGCCCCACTTCGAGCACCGCGACCTCAACGGCCTGCTGAGCGAATATGTGCAGCGCGGACAGGGTGGCAAATTCGAAGTAAGTCAGCGGCACCGGCGGCGAGGATGCGATGCGTGCCGCCTCAATCTTTCCAAACGATGCCACCAGCAATTCGTCCGCCGCCTCATGACCGGCGATGCGCACGCGTTCGTTGTAGCGCTCGATGTGCGGAGAGGAATAGAAACCGGTCTTGTAACCAGCCGCACGCAACATCGCTTCGAGCATCGCGCAGGTGGAGCCTTTGCCATTGGTGCCGCCAACCACGATGTTGATCGGCGCCCGCGGACTGCCCATGCGCTCCCATACCGAACGCACGCGGTCGAGTCCCATAACGATCTCGGCGGAATGCTGGCGTCCGATGTAATCGAGCCAAGCATCAAGCGTTGAGGGCATTGCGGTTGCACTCATACGCTGACGCCGGACCGAGTCGGCCCCTTACCGTTCTGGCAGCTATTCAATTCATTGAAGGTGGCATAACAGCCACCCTCCCCGGCGAAGGCCGGGGTCCAAGTTCCGTCGCGATCGAAAATCAAAATTGGACCCCGGCCTTCGCCGGGGAAGGGAACTCTTCGCGTAGAACGCCATTTGGCGAGCCTTTCCGGGCAAAAATGACCTGGAAGCCGCGCCAGTGCTGGAGTTTCGGCATGAAGTGCTGCGAAATCACGCAACCGGCGCCGGTTCCTTTTGCAGCAGCGTGATCATCTGCGCAACACGGTCACGCATGTTTCGACGGTCGACAATCATGTCGATGGCGCCCTTCTCCAGCAGGAACTCGGCGCGTTGAAAGCCTTCCGGTAGTGTTTCCCGCACGGTCTGCTCGATCACGCGCGGCCCGGCAAAACCAATCAGCGCACCGGGCTCGGCAACGATCACGTCACCGAGCATCGCCAGGCTGGCGGATACACCACCGTAGACCGGGTCGGTCAGCACGGAGATAAACGGTATCCCCTCTTCACGCAGGCGTGCCAGGGCAGCGCTGGTCTTGGCCATCTGCATCAGGGAGAACAGGCCCTCCTGCATGCGCGCACCACCGGAGGCGGCAAAGCACAGCAT
>CAYSKY010000681.1:0-2356 GCA_964431425.1 uncultured Burkholderiales bacterium | reverse complement strand
CGGCGGCGGCTCCGGCGCGCGCATCGACCTGCGCGCCGTACCCTCCGAAGAGCCGGGCATGAGCCCGCGCGAGATCTGGAGCAACGAATCGCAGGAGCGCTACGTGCTGGCCATCGCGCCTGAGTCGCTGGCCATGTTCAAGGCCATGTGCGAACGCGAGCGTTGCCCTTTTGCGGTGCTCGGCCACACCACCACCGAGCAACAGATGGTGGTGCACGACCCCCTGTTCGGCAATGACCCGGTGCATATGGACATGGACGTGCTGCTCGGCAAGCCGCCACGCATGCACCGCGATGTGCAGACGCAGGTGACGCAATTGCCCGCGCTGGAGACCGGCGCGATGGAGTTGCGCGAAGCCGTTTGTCGCGTGCTGCAACTGCCGGCGGTGGCGGACAAAAGCTTTCTGATCACCATCGGTGATCGTTCCGTGGGCGGACTGACGGCCCGCGACCAGTTTGTGGGGCCGTGGCAGGTGCCAGTCGCGGATTGCGCGGTCACCTTGATGGGCTACGACGCCGTATGCGGCGAAGCGATGGCCATGGGCGAGCGCACGCCGCTGGCCGTCATCAGCGCGCCTGCCTCGGGACGCATGGCGGTGGGTGAGGCCATCACCAACATTGCTGCCGCAGACATTGAGACCATCGAGAACATCAAGTTGTCAGCCAACTGGATGGCGGCGGCGGGGTATCCCGGCGAGGATGCACGCCTGTTTGCCACGGTTGAGGCGGTCGGCATGCAATTGTGCCCGGCGCTTGGCATCTCCATTCCGGTGGGCAAGGATTCGCTGTCCATGAAAACCGCGTGGTCGGATGGCGGGCGGCAGAAGGAAGTTGTCGCGCCAGTCTCGCTGATCATCTCGGCGTTTGCGCCCGTGACCGATGCCACGCGCACACTGACGCCGGAACTCGTGACCGGGGGCGACACCCGCGATACGGAATTGCTGTTGCTGGATCTGGGTGCCGGACGCAACCGCCTCGGCGGCTCGGCACTGGCACAGGTTTACAGCCAGGCTGGCAACGATGCGCCGGACGTTGATGACCCGCAGAAACTGCGGGCGTTTTTCGGCGCGGTGCGGGAACTCAGCCGGCGCGGCTTGCTGCTGGCCTATCACGACAGGTCGGACGGCGGCTTGCTGGCGTGCGTTGCCGAAATGATGTTCGCCTCCCACGCCGGGGTCACGCTTTACCTCGACGCGCTGACCTACGCCGAACGCGAGGCCGACGTCGATGACTATGACGTTTCCGACACGGCGAAAAAGCTGGGCGAAAGCGATGCGGTGCTGGCGGCGCTGTTCAACGAAGAGCTCGGCGCCGTAGTGCAAATTCGCCGCGCAGACCGCGATGCCGTGATGGCGTCGCTGCGTTCCGCCGGGCTCGGCGCCCATTCGCACATCATCGGCCACCTCAATGCCACCGACGAATTGCGGGTGGTGCGCGCCACGCGCGTGTTGCTCGCCGAGAAGCGTATCGATCTTCAGCGGGCGTGGAGCGAGACCAGTCACGCCATCCAGTCCCTGCGCGACAATCCGGCCACTGCAAAGGCGGAATACGATCGGTTGCAAGACGCACGTGACACCGGCCTGGGCGCGCATATTGCGTTCGACCTGGCGGAAGATGTTGCCGCGCCCTATGTCAGCCGTGGTGCCGCGCCGCGCATGGCCATCCTGCGCGAACAGGGCGTGAACGGCCAGTTGGAGATGGCCCACGCATTTACGCGTGCCGGTTTTGAAGCGGTCGACGTGCATATGTCCGACATCATCAGCGGCCGCGTGTCGCTGCGGGACTTCCGTGGTTTTGCTGCGTGCGGTGGCTTCTCATATGGCGACGTGTTGGGTGCCGGCGAAGGCTGGGCCAAGTCCGTGTTGTTCAATCCGCGCGCCCGCGACGAGTTCGAGGCATTCTTCCGGCGTAACGATTCCTTCGCACTGGGTGTCTGCAACGGCTGCCAGATGATGTCGAACCTGCACGAGATCATTCCCGGCGCCGAAAACTGGCCGCACCTGGAACGTAATGCCAGCGAACAGTACGAAGCGCGCACCGTGCAGGTGGAAATCCGCGAGTCGCCGTCCATCCTGTTCGCCGGGATGGCAGGCTCACGACTGCCTGTGGCCACCGCCCACGGCGAAGGTCGCGCCGTTTTCCGCGATGCGGCTCAGCGGGACGCCTCGCGCTGGCTGTGCAGCGCGCAGTTTGTCGATTCTGCCGGCAAGGCCACGGAACAGTTTCCGGCGAACCCCAACGGTTCACCGATGGGGATGACGGCGTTCACGACGCCGGACGGGCGCTTCACCATCATGATGCCCCACCCCGAACGGGTGGTGCTCAACGTCAACCTGTCGTGGCGGCCGAAAGACTGG
>CAYSKY010000680.1:2027-2363 GCA_964431425.1 uncultured Burkholderiales bacterium | reverse complement strand
GGTTTCCGATGCGCGGCGTGACGAGGTGATCGCGCGCGTCCGCGGCGCCGTCGCCAGTGGTCGGCAGGCCTATTGGGTGTGCCCGCTGATCGAGGAATCGGAAACGCTGCAGTTGCAGACCGCGGTAGAAACCTTCGAGACCCTGACGGTGCACCTGCCCGATGTGAAGGTGGGCCTGGTGCACGGCCGCATGAAACCGGCCGAAAAGCAGGCGGTGATGGCGCAGTTCGTGGCCAACGAAATCCAGCTGCTGGTGGCCACCACCGTGATTGAAGTGGGTGTGGATGTGCCCAATGCCACGCTGATGGTGATCGAGCATGCCGAGCGCATGGGCCT
>CAYSKY010000680.1:0-2004 GCA_964431425.1 uncultured Burkholderiales bacterium | reverse complement strand
CAATTGCACCAGCTGCGCGGCCGCGTGGGACGCGGCGCCAAGCTCTCCACCTGCATACTGCTGTACCAGAATCCGCTGGGGGAGCTGGCGCGTGCACGGCTGAAAGTGATCTACGAATCCACCGATGGCTTCGAGATCGCGCGGCAGGATCTGCTCATCCGCGGCCCGGGCGAACACCTCGGTGCGCGCCAGTCGGGTGCGCCGCTGCTGCGGTTTGCCGACATCGAACGCGACATCGACCTGCTGGAGGCCGCGCGTGACGCCGCCACCTGGATGCTGGCCCACGCAACAGAAAATGCCGACCGGCATCTGGCGCGCTGGCTGGGTTCGCGGCAACATTACCTCAAGGCATGAGAACACTGAGACTCCTGCGCCCCGATGCGTGGCGCTCCAAACCGCCGTCGCACCACGACGCCCGCTTCGGCCGCCTGCATCCGTGGTTGACCTCGCGCGGCTCGCTCACCTCACGCATCGTTGCGCGCTTTAACCACTTCAACCTCGTGCGGCTGATGCAGCGCGCGCAATTGCCGCATGCCGATGAACGCCGCGGCCTCGGCCTGCGGCACGGCGAGACCGCGATCGTGCGCGAGGTGCTGCTGCGCGACGGCGACACGCCGCTGGTGTTCGCCCACAGCGTGGTGGCGCGGCGCGATGTGCGCGATACCTGGCGCGGCCTGTCCAAGCTGGGCGCGCGGCCGCTGGCCGAAATGCTGTTTCACGATCACGCGGTGATGCGCCTGCCCATGGAGTACAAAAAAATCGATGCGCGCCATCCGCTGTTCAGGCGGGCGCAGCAGGTCGCCCCGTTTGCTGCCACCGAAGTGTGGGCACGCCGAAGCGTGTTTCTGAAGCACAAGCGGCCGTTGCTGGTCACCGAAGTGTTCCTCACGCCGATGCGATGATGTCCACGACAACCCCATCAAACTCCAGCATTGGCGCGGCTTTCCGGGCATTTTTGGCCTGCGGGCCGCGCCAGTGCTGGTGTTTCACTATCGGCCCATGACACCGCGCATCAAGATCTGCTGCATCAGTTCCGTGGCCGAAGCGCAGTTGGCCATCGCCCACGGCGCGCACGCGCTGGGGCTGGTGTCGGCCATGCCCAGCGGGCCGGGGGTGATCGACGAGAACCTCATCGCGAAGATTGCCCAGACCGTGCCGCCGGCGGTGGCCACCTTTCTGCTCACCTCGCTGCAGACTGCTGATGCAATCCTAGAACAGCACCGGCACTGCAAGACCAACACGCTGCAGCTGGTTGACTCCTTGGCGCCCGCCGAGCTCATCAAGCTGCGGCGCGCCCTGCCCGGCATCGCGCTGGTGCAGGTCATTCACGTCACCGGCGAAGAATCGATCGACGAGGCGCGCGAACTCGCGCCACTGGTGGATGCCGTGCTGCTCGATTCCGGCAACCAGAAACTACCCGTGAAAGAACTGGGCGGCACCGGCCGCACCCACGACTGGACCATCAGCCGACGCATTCGCGAAACTTGCGGCAAGCCGCTGTTTCTCGCCGGTGGATTGAAGGCCGAAAACGCGCGGGATGCGGTCACGCAAGTAGAACCGTTTGGCCTCGACATCTGCAGCGGCGTCCGCACCGACGGGCGACTGGATGAGACAAAGTTGCGCGACTTCTGTGCGGCGGCGGGCGCGGCGCGCTGATTCGGTTGCCATCGCGCAGGGCACGGCTGGCACGACCAGAGTGAAACTAGGCGAAAATACCGCCATGCCTGAACGCCTGCGCCATTACATCGCTCTCACCCGGCTCAACAAGCCGATCGGTATTCTGCTGCTGCTGTGGCCGACCCTGTGGGCGATCTGGATCGCCTCTGACGGCAATCCCGACCCGGTGATCCTCGCGGTGTTTGTGATCGGCACGGTGCTGATGCGTTCGGCCGGTTGCGCGATCAACGATTTTGCCGACCGCGATTTCGACGGACAGGTGAAACGCACCGCCGCTCGGCCGCTGGCGCAAAGGGCAATTTCCCCGCGCGAGGCGGTACTGGTGGC
>CAYSKY010000679.1:0-2367 GCA_964431425.1 uncultured Burkholderiales bacterium | reverse complement strand
CTTCACCGCCAGCGCGCTGGCACCATCGCCCATGGTGGTGGTCGCTCCGGGATATGGTGGCGCCACCGCACGCACCAGATTATGAATGTTTTGCGCCGAGTCGTGCCAGTTGATCACGCCGTCGGCGGGTTTGCGGCCGCCGAAGTAACTGCCCTTGGAAAGGTCCTGGGCATGCAGCACCGCCGTGCCCGCCACCAGACCCGGCAGGGCACGGTCCAGCACGGTTTCGGCCGCGGTGGTGACTTTGTTGAACACCGCGAGGGCATCGTCGTCACCGTCGATGGCCACCACCTGCTGGTCGACGATGCGGCCGGCATCGGGCTTGGCCACCATCTCGTGCAGCGTCGCGCCGGTCTCGGTCTCGCCCTTGATGATGGCCCAGTTCACCGGCACCCGGCCGCGATACTTGGGCAGCAGCGACCCGTGCATGTTGAAGGCCCCGCGCAGCGCCAGTGCCAGCAGTTCGGGCTTGAGCATCATGCGGTAGTAGAACGAGAAAATGAAATCCGGTTTCAGCGCGGCGAAGTGCGCCATGAATTCGGGCGTATTCGGGTCGTCGGGCATGGAAACCGGAATTCCGTTTTTCCGGGCAAGGTCGGCGACACAGTCGAACCAGATGTTCTCGCTCGGGTTGTCGACATGGGTGACGACTTCGCGGATCTCGATGCGGTGCTTCAAAAGTACGGCCAAACAGCGGGCACCTACATTGTGATACGCGAAAACGATCGCACTGGTCACGATCTTGCCCCTATGGAATTCATCTCAGGCTTGCCGGTGCCCAACGCAGCGGCTCGGCGCTCACCGCTTCGCCCTCCGGCTCGCCGCTGCCCCACGCTGTAATACGCAAAAACGATCGCACTGGTCACGATCTTGCCCCTATGGAATTCATCTCAGGCTTGCCGGTGCCCAACGCAGCGGCTCGGCGCTCACCGCTTCGCCCTCCGGCTCGCCGCTGCCCCACGCTGTGATACGCAAAAACAACCGCCGAGGTCATTCGAGTTTTTCGAGCACGGCCTGCACGAGGTAGCGCGGTCGATCGCGCACCTGCTGGTAGATGCGGCCGATATATTCGCCCAGCAGGCCGATGCCGAACAGCGTGATGCCGATCAGGAAGAAGGCAATGCCGAACAGCGTGAACAGGCCCTCGGCTTCCGGGCCGACTATCAACCGACGGATGGCCAGGAACACCACGAAGGCGAACGACAGCAAGGAAATTGCCATGCCGAGGAATGAAAACAGCTGCAATGGCACGACGGAGAAGCCGGTCACCAGGTCGAAATTGAGGCGGATCAGCTTGTACAGCGAATACTTGGATTCGCCGGCGGCACGTTCTTCGTGGGCGACCTCGATTTCGGTGGGCGTATGCGAAAACGAATAGGCCAGCGCAGGGATATAGGTGCTGACTTCGGAACTCTGATTGATGGCGCTGATGATCTCGCGGCTGTAGGCACGCAGCATGCAGCCCTGGTCGGTCATCTTGATGTGGGTGAGTTTCTCGCGGCTGCGGTTCATGGCCCGCGAGGCCCAGCGCCGCCACAGCGAATCCTGGCGTTTGCGACGGATTGTGCCCACGTAGTCGAAGCCCTTGTCCATCTCGGCCATCAGCGCGCCGATTTCCTCGGGCGGGTTCTGCAGGTCGGCATCCAGCGTGACCACGCGTTCGCCGCGGGTGCGCTCGAAGCCGGCCATAATGGCCATGTGCTGGCCGTAATTGCCGTTGAACAGGATCACACGGGTGACGTCGGGCCGCTTCTGGAACTGCTCGCGCAGGAGCGCGGCTGAACGGTCGGTGGAGCCGTCGTTGGTGAAAATGATCTCGTAGCTGCGGCCCAGCTTGTCCAGCGCCGGGTACAGGCGGTCGAACAGCACCTGCAGGCCGGCTTCTTCGTTGTAGACCGGAATGACGACGGAAAGCTGCGGTGCGCTCATGCGGGGATGCTCGAATGAAGAATTTCCCCGACCGCTGCACACACGCGGTCCACGTCGGCTTCCGACATGGTGGGGAACAGGGGCAGGGTGACGGTTTCGCGGCCGATGCGCTCGGCCGCCGGAAATTCGCCTTCCCGATGCCCCTTGGTGCGGAACAGGCTGGACAGGTGCATCGCTTCGTAGGAGATGCCGATGCCGATCTGGCGCTTGCCCATCTCGTCGATGAATTGCTTGCGGTTGATGGTCATGCGCGTCAGCGGCAGCAGCACGCAGAACATGTTCCAGCTATGTCCTTCCGGTTCGCCCGCGTGGGCATCGGCCGGAAGACGCAGGCCGGTTTCGCGTGCAATCGTTTCCAGGCCGGAAAAATAGCGCGCCGCCAGTTGGGCGCGGCGGCGGCACCAGCCGTCCAGCAGCGCGAGTTGCTCCAGGCCGAGC
>CAYSKY010000678.1:0-2374 GCA_964431425.1 uncultured Burkholderiales bacterium | reverse complement strand
CAGCACCAATTTCTCCAATACGAAGAACGCGAGAATGCCGGCGAGTATCCAGCCAGCCACATGGTGGGGATCGCGCGCCTGCTCAAAAATATGCGGAATCACGTCCAGGAACACCACACCCAGCAGCGCACCGACGGCAAAGCTGACGAACAGCGGAATCAACCGCGGCTGGATACGCCACGCGACCAGTGCCGCCAGGACGGCCGACGCGAATCCGCCGGCCAGGCTGGCGATGATGATGTAGGTAAGCGTCATGGCGGGTCGATGATTCGCCGGACTCATGGGCACGCAACCGGTGCAGCCAGGAGCCCTGCGAAAAATTCAGGTGCTGTTATTTTCTCGACGGGAGCTGCTGTGACCGGCAGAAGGCCAGTGCATCTTTCTTGCAACTCTATTGCATTATTCTACCACCGGGTTCGCACCGGCCGGTACGGGGCGCTCATTCCCGCCAGATCAGCGCCGCCATGCGACCGGTCTGGCCGTCACGGCGGTAGGAGAAGAATCGCTGTGGCGACGAAAAGGTGCAGTCGCTGCCTCCGTAGACGGCGTCAATTCCTGCCAGATGCAACCGCCGGCGGGCCAGTTGGAACAAATCCGCAAGATACTTTCCGGGCATTGTCGCCACCGCCACGAACGCGGCTTCGCAGCTTGCGTCAGGTTCAACAAATGCAGCGCGCACTTCCGCGCCGACTTCAAAGGCGTGTGGACCGATGGCCGGTCCCAGATAGGCAAGCAGCTGGTGTGGCGGTATAGGCAATGCAGCAACCGTCCGCTCGAGAATGCCCGCAGCGAGTCCGCGCCAGCCTGCGTGTGCTGCCGCCACACAAGTCCCGCTGAGATCACAGAACAGTACCGGCAGGCAATCGGCCACCATCACCGCGCAAGGCTGGTCGCGCAGCAGCGTGAAGGCCGCATCCGCGGTGTGTATGGCTGAGCGGTCGGTTTTGGCGTCAACTTCCAAGAATTCGGTTCCATGCACCTGGTTCAGCCAGATCGGTGCGGCCGGCAATACCGACACCAGGCGGCGACGATTTTCCGCTACTGCTTCGGGCGCATCCCCGACGTGCCGGCCGAGGTTCAAGCTGGCGTGGCTGCCCACGCTGACGCCACCCGCGCGAGTCGTGATCAGCGCCCTCACGCCGTCGGGCGCGGGCCAATCGGGCACCAGCCAGTCGGCGGAGCGTGCGCTCATCCCAGGGAAGCGGTGAAGTCGATGAAGTCGCGCATGTCGGGAGCAATGGGCGACTCGAACACCCGCTCCTCGCCCGTGACCGGGTGCGCCAATGTCAGGCGCCGCGCATGCAGCGCCTGCCGGCCGAACGCGCGAATCACGTCCCTAACTTCCGGATCGATGCCGGTCATGCCCGGACTATAGACCGGATCCCCTTCCAGCGGAAATCCGATTGACTGCATGTGAACGCGGATCTGGTGCGTGCGGCCGGTCTCCAGGCGGCATTCCAGCAAGGTGTGAAACGCAAAGCGATCCAGCACGCGGTAGTGGGTCACGGCCGGCTTGGCGCCGGTGTGGTCCTTCAGCACCGCCATGTGCGTGCGGTGGTGCGGATGACGGCCAATGGGCGCATCGACCTTGCCGTCGACCTTCACATGGCCGCGCACCAGCGCAATGTAGACCCGCTTCATGGTGCGCGCCTGCAACTGCTGCACGAGTGAGAACTGCGCGGCCTCTGTTTTCGCCGCCACCATGACGCCACTGGTGTCCTTGTCGAGACGGTGGACAATACCGGCGCGCGGCAAGTGTGCAACCGCCGGATTGCGGTGCAACAGGCCGTTGAGCAACGTTCCGCTCCAGTTTCCGGCGGCCGGATGCACCACCACCCCTGGCGCCTTGTCGATCACGATAATCGATTCATCTTCAAAGATGACTGACAGCTGAACGGGTTCCGGCAGGAAAGCCGACTCCTCCGCACGCGGCGCCAGCGTGGCATCGATCACTTCCCCGCCCAGCAGCTTGGTTTTGGGTTGGGCGGCGGCTCCATCCAGGGAAATGGCACCTTCCCGGATCATCGTGGTCAGACGGCTGCGGGAGTAGTCCGGCAACATTTCCGCCAATGCCTGGTCAAACCGCATGCCGGCCAATCCGGGCGGCACTTTCAGGTTGACCTGCCGGGGGATCGCCGGAAGCGGGGCGCCGAGGTCGCTTGGGCTATAATCTTCTTCTTCAATTTCAATAGATTGCATGATCAAAAGTATGACACGAACCCTTGTAGCCGCCGTGGCCATTGCCATGAGCCTTCTTGCCGGTTGCGGCTGGTTTGGCGAAAAACTGGATGATCAGCGCAACTGGACGGTCGAGCAGCATTACCGCAACGCCCGCGCAGAACTCGACTCGGGAAACTACAGCGGTGCCGTCAAG